>JAGHDT010000229.1 GCA_021159805.1 Anaerolineae bacterium | reverse complement strand
TGCGGCGGTCCAGCGTTCACGGCTGGCGAAGTCTGGGCTGGCGGACCGCTTTGAGGCGGTGATCATCTCTGAGGAGGTGGGGGTGGCCAAGCCTGATCCGCGCTACTTCGAGATCGCGTTCGAGCAGATGGGGCGTCCCCCCAAGGGTATGGCTCTGGTGATCGGAGATAGTCTGACGTCCGATATGCGTGGCGCGAATCTCTATGGGGTGGATGGTTGCTGGTTCAATCCGGATGGTCGTCCGCGTGACCCTGAAGTTGAGATACGGTATGAGATCCGCCGTCTGCGCGATCTGCTCGATCTGATAGCGGATACGTGAGCAAAGCGCAAGCGCATCATAGTCCGCCTCAGAGAAACGTCGACATCCTGATCTCATCCACAGGGCTCCTTGTGCCCTGCTCACTCACCAAGATACGCGCCCCCGTGCTCCGGTCGGTGTCTCACCGAACCGGTCTCAGGGCAGAATGCCTGTAGCCTATGGATGTTGTCTGAGGGAGAAACGCTCGTGAGAATATCCAAGGAACTATCGCGTCAGGGTGCAGCTCGTTTTGGCCTGGATCTGGATTCGTTGCGCTTCTTGGGTGGCGAGGACGGCGACGTCTATGAGGGCGCAGATGAAGGCGGTGCCTTCATCTTCAAACTGGTGCCTTCCGACGCAGACGGCATTGCCGAGGCGGAGGCAAGAGTTGACTTCGCGCGCTATCTCAGCGACAACGGAGTGCGCATCGCCCGACCGCTCCCATCGCCCCAGGGAAAGCTGCTGGAGATTCTGGCGTTGGGGGACCAGGTTGTGATCGCCGGCAAGGTCACCAAGGCGCCGGGGCACCATCCTACGGCAGAGAATCCGCGAGAATGGAACGCCTCACTCTTCCGAGAGTGGGGCCGTGTGCTCGGCCGGATGCACGCGCTGACCAAGCGCTACGACGGCGGACAGGTCCTCGGACAGTGGGATGATGAGGTCGGCGTGATGACCGGTTGGTGCCGCGATCCCGAAGTCAAGCTTGATTGGCAGCGTATGCACTCGCATTTGGAGACGCTGCCCCGCGACAAGGACAGTTACGGGCTGATTCACAATGACCTTCACCACTTCAACCTTATGCTCCACGATGGCGAAATCACGATCATCGACTTCGACGTGTGTGGGCACCGCTGGTTTATGACGGATATCGGCATTGCCCTTTTCCATGCGCTGTGGTCGATTCCGCTCCACCAGCTGGAGCGCCGCGAGGCATTTGCCGCCGCGTTCCTCACGAGCTTTATGGACGGCTATGAGGACGAGAATCATCTGGATGCGGCATGGTTGCAGCGGCTCCCGACCTTTCTCAAGTACCGGCAACTACTGCTCTTCACTGTCTTCACCGATAGCTGGGGTGCGCCCGATGCTTCGTCGTATCAGCGGCGATGGCTTCAAGATACGCGCCGGCTGATCGTTGATGATGTGCCGGTTGTATCTCTGGGAAGTTTCTTTGGGGGTTCACAATGAGTAAGATCGAGCGACACCGCGCTGACCTGGAACCCCTACTGATGGATTCCCTTGCCGGGGATGATGGGCAGCCGATCTGCGAGTACCTTGAACAGAAGAGCAATCTGCCGGGCAGAAGGGCGAATCTTGAGCTCGCGAGAGCCTTCGGTGATGTTGTGGCTAATGCGGCAAGCGCCAATCCCGATCGGATGTGGTCTCTGGGTTGCAGGTGGTGACTTATGGCGACACTGGGTTCATCAACCCTCGTGGCCCGGCTGTCTTCTTTCCTCTGTCCTCCCACATACACTGAAGTCTCCTGAGATCGTCGCATCATCTCCGATGCGCTCTGGGCGGCTGGGTTAAGATCAGAGCGTACGCATCTCAGCGGCAGGCACAGTTACCGTCATCCCGAGTGGGTCAACCGGACACCTACAGGGGAGAGTGTGACAGTCGAGGGATCCAAGGCCTCGCGGCAGCGTGTACGAATGAGAGAGAGTCCTCGATTGCGCTCGGGACGACGGCGAGCGCTGCATAACACGTTCAGGATGACGGCTCTTGCCCGGAAGTGGACCCGATGCGTACGCCCTGGGGTTAAGATTCCCCGCGGTGGGCGAGACCACACCGGCCACATCCGAGACCTCATTCCCGCAGCCGGGGAGCCACGCCAAGTGCGCGGTTGCCTTCCTCACTGCGCACAGGTACCCTATCAATACCACGTGCCGCACCGGCTAACACTAAATCTACATTGTTCGTTCACACAATCTTCATACGCAGCCCGTATCCTAGATCTGAAATACTCAGATAATGACATACAATATCAATTGTCTTACTGAGAATTAACACAGGAGAAAGAGAATGGAAGCTAGGGCCGAACGTAGAAGAGTCCGTCGTCGTAATCAGCGTATCGTATTAGTCGTCGTCGTTCTGGCGATGGTAGGCGGCTACGTGCTCTACACCCGCACCGCCAACGCGGAAGAGCCCATAGAGGAACCGACCCTGCAGACGACCACCGTGCGCAAGGGCGACATCGTCCTTACAGCGGTAGGATCCGGTAATCTGATGCCTGTGGCTGAAATCGCTCTCGGCTTCCGGACCAGCGGCACGCTGACAGATCTGGTCGTGGGAGTCGGTGACACTGTATCGGCAGGTCAGGTGCTGGCCCAACTCGACAGCGCGACCGCAGAGATCCAGGTCAAGCAGGCAGCCTTGGCTCTGGAGCAGGCAGAGGCCAAGCTGGCAGACACGCGCAGAACAGAGACCCAGACCATAGAGATCGCCGATGCCGACCTTGAAGCGGCTCAAGCGGCTTACGAGGCTTTGGTAAGTAGATCGGCGAGTGTGGGCACCCAGTTGACATCCGTCCGGGTCAACCTGGAACAGGCGGAAGAAGCCTTGGTCGCTGCGGAAGCCGCCTATGCGGTAGCCTGGGACCCGGGTCGCGACTGGGAGCTCGCGGTGAAGCAGATGGCCACCGCATTGGAGAATGAGCGAGAGGCGTCGATTCGCTCGCTGGAGAAGGCTAAGGATGATCTGGAGATCGCGCGCGCTAACTATAGCCTTGCGGTGCTGAACCTCGAAGATAACGGCGCGACCCAGTCGGCACTTTCCAAGCTCTTGACGGCGCAGCAACACTTGGACGATCTGCAGTCCGGGGCTGATCTGCAGGCAGCAGAGTGGGCAGTGCGTCAGGCTGAGCTTTCGCTAGCCTCAGCTGAGCTAACGCTGAGTAACACGATCCTCACCGCCCCGACCGATGGCACAGTTGTGGGCGTCGCTGTCCACGTGGGGGAAACTGCCGGGACCTCGCCCGTCATCACCATAGCCGACCTGGACACTGTACAGGTGCGCTTCTATCTGGAAGAGAGCGATCTGGACAAAGTGAACGTCGGCAACAGGGTCACCACCGTCTTCGACGCGCTGCCCAACGATGAGTTTATAGGCGAAGTTGTGCGTGTTGATCCGGCACTGGTCTCAGTGGAGGGCACGCAGGCCGTCCAAGCGTGGGCCGAGCTGACACTGCCCGAGGACCAGGCAGCCTTGCCTTCCGGATTGACAGCCGAAGTGGAGATTATTGCCGGTGAGGTCTACAAGACGCTCCTGGTTCCGGTGCAGGCGCTGCGTGAGTTGGCGCCGGGGCAGTTCGCGGTTTTTGTGGTTGATGAGGCGGGTGAGTTGAGGCTACAGCCTATTGAGATTGGCCTCAGAGACTTTGCCAATGTAGAGGTGCTATCTGGGCTCCAGCAGGGTGACGTCGTGAGCACCGGTACTGTGGAGACGGAGTAAATAATGACTGCGCCGGCACAGGATATTATCTTACCTGACAAAGACCTTCTGATTGAGACGCGGGAGCTCAAGAAGCGCCACGGCGAGGGAGAGATCGCCGTCCACGCCCTCGCTGGAGTGGATCTGGGAATACGTCGAGGAGAGTTCGCCGCGATCATGGGGCCGAGCGGATCCGGAAAATCCACCTTGATGAACATCCTGGGATGTCTCGATCGGCCAACTGAAGGTGCTTACTATCTTGACGAAGAGAACGTCAGCGAATTGAGTAAGAACGATCTGGCTGACGTCCGGAACCGGAAGATCGGCTTCGTCTTCCAGTCATTCAACCTGCTATCCCAGCTCTCGGCACTGAAGAACGTGATGCTGCCGATGATGTACAGGATAGAGGACCGGCTGGACGTCTTTGAGCGTGAGGAGCGCGCCATCGCCGCGTTGGAATCGGTGGGGCTGGGAGACCGACTCCACCATCGCCCGACTGAACTTTCCGGTGGTCAGCAACAGCGCGTTGCCATCGCACGGGCGCTGGTCAACGATCCGGTGTTGCTTCTGGCCGATGAGCCTACCGGTAACCTGGATACGCAATCCAGCTATGAGATTATGGAGCTGATTCACAACCTGCACGATCAAGGCGCCACTATCCTGATGGTCACGCACGAGCCGGATATCGCGGCCCACGCCGAACGTGTGATCTGTCTGCGGGACGGTCTGGTCGTCTCGGATGGACAGGATGGGAGCACGGCGTGTCTGGCACAAGGAGGAGTGCAATGACCTTTATCGAGACCTTGAGCATGGCCTGGGAGGGCCTGAAACTTAACAAAGTTCGCTCCTTGCTGACCACGTTGGGCGTTATCATCGGCGTCGCCTCGGTCATCCTGATGCTGGCGGTCAGCGCCGGCGCCGAGGCAACCATCGCCGATCAGATTAACTCGCTGGGCGCCGACCTGGTGATCGTTGGACCCATGCGCGGTTCACCAGGCGCGAGCAAGACTTTCGTCTATGAGGACGCCTTAGCTATCGAGGAAAACGTCAGTCATATCGTTGGTGTCTCCGCGGAGCAGTTCTCAACCCAGGACATCAAGGGGGGCGATGGTGCGCTGGAGGCGATCTCGATCCTCGGTGTGACGTCGGACTTCCCCGAAGTGCGTGACTATGCGTTGGCCACCGGTCGCTTCTTCACGTATGAAGAGAACGATCGCAAGACAAAGGTCGCCGTGTTGGGCCATGGCATCGCGCAGGATCTCTTCGGAGGTGAGGATTCTTTTGGCCGGGAGATCACGATCGGCGCCACGCGCCTTACCGTTGTGGGTGTGATGGAGGAGAAGGGCATCGTCGCCGATGTCGATTATGACGGCCGCGTCTACGTCCCGATCACCGTGCTCTTCCAGAAGTTCGCCACCACGCAGGTCGGCAGCGATCGTATTCGGACCGCCTATGTCAAGGTGGAAGGCCGCGACGAGATTGACGGTGTGATGGCGCAGATCACAAGCTTGCTCGCCGAGCGCCACGGTGTGGACCCGGGCAATCCCGATTTCAGTGTGCAGACACAGCAGGACATCATCGCCACCCAGGAAGCAACCACCGAGGCCTTCCGTGACCTGCTCGCCTGGGTCGCCGGTGTCTCGTTACTTGTGGGTGGCATCGGCATCATGAACATCATGCTCGTCAGTGTGGCGCAGCGGACACGAGAGATCGGCCTCCGGCAGGCGCTTGGTGCCCGTCCTGGCGATGTTCGGCTTCAGTTTCTTCTCGAAGCCGTGATTCTCAGTCTGGTTGGGGGACTCGTCGGTGTCCTCGGCGGCATTGGCGGCTCGCATCTCTTTGGCGTGCTTGGAACGATGCGCACGGAGCTTGTGCCGGCGTCGATCCCGCTGGCCTTCGGGGCATCCGCCGTGGTGGGCATCTTCTTTGGCTACTATCCCGCGACGCAAGCCGCACGGCTGGATCCCATCGAAGCACTGCGGCGTGAATGAGAAATACTGATCAATAACCATCGACAAGAACAATAGGAAAAGGACATAAGATGAAAAAGCAACTATTGGCAGTGATCTTGAGTGTATCAGCTGTGACGTGGATACTGAGCGGCTGTGGAGGACAAACACCGGACCCGGTGGATGCCTCTGCGCCTCCCGAAGCTGTATCAGCGGCGGCTGACACAGCCGCAGAGACAGTGCCTGATGCCGTAGAGGATACGGAGGACTCGGCAGATCAACCGGCAACCCAGGCAACAGCTACCCCAGCGCCTCAGGCTGCAGGAGATGACGAGGCTGTGCTCAGTGACATCCTTATGGAAGATTATGAAGATGCTCTGAGCGCTCGGAACCAGCTGGCGCTGGGCACGCTGCGACTGGCGGAGACCGAAGAGGCGGTCACTGAGGCGCAGGGCCAAGAGCTGCTATTCTATTGGCAGGCCCTGAAGGCATTGACTGCTGACACCACCACCGCATCCGAGGAGACATCGGCAGTCCAAGACCAGCTCTTCGAGACGATGACAGCCGAGCAACTGGCAAGTATCAGGAGCATGGCCCTTACCAACGCCGACTTGACGGCATTCTATACTGAGATGGGCATCGAGATGCCCACGCCGGATCCGGATGCGGACGTGGATCCTGATGCCGAGCCCCAAGGCGCGCGGGGCGGCATGAGTGACCTGACCCCGGAGGAGCGCGAAGCGGTGAAAGCCACCGCGACTGCCCTGGGGACACCTACCGGCGAGGGTGGCGGCAGCGGTGCCGGCCGACGCGATGTGCTGATCGATGCTGTGATCGAATATCTCAGTACCGAAACAACCGGATAGGTGTTTGACAAGTGATGGAAGTGATCTGTCAACCAACTCGAGGAGGGCTGATGCCCTCCTCGATCTCCATAGTCGCCACACGGTGGTGAGTTAGACTACCTGTCCTTTCCCTGTGTGTTCGATAGCTTCGAGCCTGCTCAACGCAGATCAGACCCCAGCGTCATCCTTGTTCTCCTGTTCCGAGTGCTCTCCAAGCAGCAGATGTTCTTCTTTCGCCGGAGGGTCAGTTGTGCAAATAGAACTTATGTGCTATTATAGAATATAGTGCAATCCTATCCAGGAGAGGAAGACCTATGATCACTGACGTCTCCCCCTTGACGATCCGGGCCACCAAACCCAATAGTGCGCCCTCCCTATCTCTCGCCGTTCTCTCCGCTCTGATGCTGGAGTACGGTATCAGTATTGTGTCGACCCGCGACAGCGATCAGACGGCCCATCTGCCGGCGCTGCTGGCGCGGCACGCACAATTGGGTGTGCCCGAGATCTCGTTGGTGCCCAAGCGCAAGGCCGTCGATCTGCCGGATCTGCAGCGCCGGGTGGTGGAGATGCTGCCCGGCTGTGGTCGGGTCACGGCTCGGGACTTACTCCAACACTTCGGCATCTTGGCAACGTTTGCCGTGTCTGACTACGTCGCGCGCGATCCGGATATAGATGCTGTTGCGGTGGACGCGTACGCAGTGATCGGTGTGCTCAAGGAGTTGCGCCAACGGCGTGACGTGACGGACACAGCTGTATGAAACTTGGTGAGATGAAACGAGGGAGCTATGAAAAGGCTGACACAAGAAGCGTTCACTAGAGCACGAGCTTTTGTCTGCGAGTTTGCCCGACCATTGGAGAAGGTGATCTTTGCTCACGAGTTCGAGGATGGGTCCGTCGA
Organism: Anaerolineae bacterium; assembly: GCA_021159805.1. Classification (GTDB taxonomy): domain Bacteria; phylum Chloroflexota; class Anaerolineae; order B4-G1; family SLSP01; genus PWVB01. The sequence continues at coordinate 2,337 of JAGHDT010000229.1, read as the reverse complement.
TGTCATCTTCGAGGCGCTGGCATCCTTCCAGAATGCTGATGGCGGGTTCGGTAACGCGATGGAGCCTGACTTTCGACTACCCGATTCCTCAGTGCTGGCGACGACGGTCGGGCTGCAGGTGTTGCGGGAGTACAACGCAGGTGCTGATCATCCCCTGGTTCAGGGGGCGATGCGTTATCTGATGAGCACCTATGAAGCCGAGTACGAAGTCTGGCCCATCATTCCTCCCACTGCCGACAGTGCGCCGCATGCGCCGTGGTGGGGATATAGCGATGACATCGCGGATAGCTGGAGCGGTTTTCTTGCCAATCCACGCGCCGAGATTGTCGGTTATCTCCACGACTATGCGGAGCTTGTCTCCGATGCTTTGAGAGACCAGCTCACCGCTGCTGCTTTGATGCACTTGAGCCGGAAGGCGAGTGATCTCGAAATGCATGATCTGTACTGTTATGTTCGTTTTCTGGAGGCCGAGGCGCTGCCAACTGCTGTTCGGACCTCCTTGTTGGAGAAGCTCGAATCTATAGTTGATCGGCTGGTTGTTACGGATCCGACAGAATGGGACAAGTACGTCCTGACACCGCTTGAGATTGTGGACCGACCTGAGTCACCATTCGCGGATGGATTGTCGCAGGCCATCGCCGAGAATCTTGACTTCGTGATTTCCCGTCAGGCAGAGAACGGTGCCTGGGTACCTACGTGGAGCTGGGGAAACAGCTTTCCCGAGGTCTGGCCCCAAGCTAAGCTGGACTGGTCCGGTGTGATCACGGTGAGGATGCTCAAGACCCTCGACCGCTTCGGTCGTCTGGCTGCCTAAGGCGGTGCAGGATTGTCGTACTTGCCCGGACTACGCGGTGAGTCTGTCATTCCGAGTGGGTCGTGCCGGCAACCTACTCCGAGAAATGCCGGAACGAGGAATCTCACGCTCCAAGAGTTGCACGCTGATGTGACACAAGATCCCTCATTTCGGCCGTTTGGAAAGCCGGTTGCGCTCTTGAGCCGTTCGGGATGACAAATGATACGTGTTTGCCTCTAAGTGCGACAGTCCTATAAGGTGGTGTCGATGAAGCTCTCTCTTGCGAATGTGCGTCGTCTGGCGCTTGCGTGTCAGGGTCTCGATGGTGGGTGGGATCTCCCTGAAGGCAAACCCGGTGCCCTGGAGGTGGTCAACCGGTTGGGCTATGCGCAGATCGATACACTGTACGTCGTACAGCGTGCGCATCACCACGTGGTGTGGAGCCGCTTCCCGGACTATCGCCCCGAGATGCTCTATGAGCTGTTGGCTGCGGATCGCCAGATCTTCGAGTGGTGGACCCACGCAGCCTCATACATCCCGATGGACGACTTTCGCTTCTTCGCGCCGCGCATGAGTGCAACGCTGCACCCCCGGCGCAAGGCGTGGATTGCGGAGAATCAGGATGTTCTCGACCACGTCGTGGCGCGCATTCGCCGGGAAGGGGCCCTCGGCACATCGGATTTCCAGAGCCCGGAGGGACATGCGAGCGGTTCTTGGTGGAGCGGGTGGAAGCCGGCCAAGCGCGCGTTGGAGATCCTGTTCAACGAGGGGGTCATGCTGGTAAGCGCCCGGCAGAACTTCCAACGGCTCTATGACCTGCGAGAGCGGATCGTGCCGGAGGGCGCCGATCGGCCGGAACCGGACCAGATAGAGATGGACGACTATATTCTCCGGCGGTCCCTCGGCAGCCTGGGGGCGCTCCCCGAGCGTGAGGTGCGCCTTTGGCGCCGCACGCGCCCCAGCACAACAGCGTTACAGCGCGCTGTGGATGCCGGGCTGGTGACCCCGGTGGAGGTTGACGACGATGGGGATGAGCCCTGGTATGCGTGGACTGCAGCTCTACCGGCCCTGGATGTCCCTGCAGCGGCGCGACTGCACATCCTGTCTCCCTTTGACAACTTGATCATACGGCGCCCGTTGATGGAGCGGATCTATGGATTCCATTACCGGATGGAGTGCTATGTGCCCAAGGCGAAGCGCAAGTACGGCTACTTCTCATTGCCTGTCCTGTGGGGTGACCGCTTCGTCGCGCGCGTCGACATCAAGGCCGACCGCGCGTCCAAGACGCTGATCGTGAGACATCTATACTTTGAGCCTGAGTTTGCGGCCTATGATGAGATCTTGGAGCCTCTGGCTCAAGAGCTCCACGCCTTCGCAGTGTTCAATGTATGCGATGACTTCGCCGTTGAGAAGGTCACGCCGTTGCACGTTCAAGACTCGCTGGTGCGTGAGCTCGACCGCATTTGAGGCACAGGGCTCCACACCGCGAGACGCCGCCGGCAAGCTGGTTTTTCGGCTGTTCGGCACGGTGAACAGTGCGTGCC
>JAGHDT010000203.1 GCA_021159805.1 Anaerolineae bacterium | reverse complement strand
TTGAGGATCGACTCCCAGGAGTCATTGATATCGCCGGTCGTCCGCCACATATGGCCGCCGGTCCGGGCGCCCCACTCCCAGGGCTTGTGCTTTCCCCACTCGCAGAGGCTGAAGAGGATGGGCCGCCCGGTCGACCGTAGGGCCTGCCCCATGCGCCGGTACAACATCGGGCCGTCGGTGCCGGCAGGAGCGTAGCAGAAGTCATACTTGAGGAAGTCCACGCCCCACTCGGCGAACGAGTGCGCATCGACCTCTTCATATCCATAGCTGGCGGGTTTGCCCGCGCACGTGTGGCTACCCGCACAGGAGTAGATGCCGAACTTGAGCCCCTTACTGTGAACGTAGTCCGCCAGCGCCGGGATACCATTGGGGAACGTCTCTGGATCCCAAGTCAGCCGGCCGTTGGCCCGCTCGTCGGCCTCCCAAAGATCATCGATCACGACGTACTCGTAGCCCGCATCCTTCAGGCCTTCAGAGACGAAGGCGTCCGCCGTCTCGCGAACCACAGCCTCATTGATATCGCTGCCAAATGTGTTCCAGCTATTCCACCCCATTGGCGGCGTCTGCGCCAGAATAGGTCGTGTCGTCATTGAGAGAACCTCCTGTACGTGCTTGTGACCAGCCAGCACCTGTGCTAGAATCAAGACATGAATGACATCGACAAACTTCGAAACGGCATCAGGACCGTTGCCGATGAGGTCGCCATTGACATAGCATACTTGTTTGGCTCACGTGCCGAGAGCAATGCTCACAGTGAGTGTATGCTCGATGCTGCCAGGATTGGACCGCTGAGCGACTACGATCTCGGCGTACTCCTCCACCGGAAGCTGGCAACCGATGCGGCGCACCTCAGAGTGCACTTCGCCGCTGCGATGACTGCACGGCTCGGCACAGACCTTGTTGATGTGGTCATCCTCAATGAAGCGCCGATAGAACTAGCTTACGCCGTAATCGCACAAGGGCAAATCCTATACGAGCGGAGCGTAACGATCCGCGTGGAGTATGAAGCGTACGTTCTTGGACTCTACGGAGACTATCTCCCGGTGCTGCGCGAGCACCGCGCCCAGATCCTCGAAGGAGGTGACTATGCCAAACGAGTTCAGCGGTATCGAACGGCGCTTGGACGAACTCGACGAACGCTTGGCGCGATTGCATCCGCTACAAGCCACAGCTCGGGCTGAGTTTGCCCAAGATCCCTATCTGCGCGACATCGTAGAACGCAACCTCGAGGTCGCGGCGCAGACCTGTATCGGTACTAGCCACCGCATCATTGCCCTTCTGGGAACTCAGAAACCGGTCAGCTATCAGGATGTCATTCTCAAGATGGGTGACCTCTCTGTGGTGCCGGTTGACCTCTCGCGCAGTCTAGCGCCGAGTGCCGGCTTCAGAAACGTTCTGGTGCATGACTATGTGGCCATCGACTGGGATATCGTGTACTGCAATCTGCAGCAACTCAAGGACCTCGCTGAATCTGCGACGCACAGACGGAGTTGGCTGCGGCAACAAGGAGAGGATCTCGATTAGGGCGCCACGAATGACCCGCCTGCGTGTCGCGGTAGCCTGAACCGCGCGGCTCGCGCGCGATGGCAGTGAGCAGTATGAGACTGGACAAGGCACCCAAGTCCATCGTCTTCGCGTATGCCAGCCCGGTACCCAGGATCTACCTCCAGAAGGCCAAGGAAGCTGGTGCCCACTTCGTCGCCGCCCTGCCAGAGAGCATGCTCCAGAAAGCGCTGATCTGGGCCACGGCGCAGGCAGCAAGCAGGCTCAATATCAGCTACACCCAGGTAGATATGACCGTGGGGCCAACGGATTCCGTTGGCCCCACTTCGTTGAACCAGCCGCCGGCTACACTGTAGCCTAAGGCATCATATGCACACATATCGGCAGATAGATGTGGCTGCCGACCTCTACCACTACCGGCACACCAACAGCCTTGTGAGCGTATTCATCCATCACCTCAACGTATGCGGTGTAGTATCCGGGCAGGAGATACTGGTGTTGCACTGTCGAACCTGTTGTGTACTCGATCCCTGATCCATCGCCGAAGTCCCACGCGTAGTACTGAGCCTCAGTACCTATTGTGGCCGTCATCGTAGCAGAGAATTCGACAAACTCGAAAGTCCGGCTTGCCTTGTATGCAGGCTGATCGAAGGCGACGGTGACCCCGTCATCCATCCAGTCGAACAGCGCACCGGCCAGCTCTTCGCGCGTATTGCCGTCGGGATTGTTCACGCCCTCAAGACCGAACCCAAGGAAGGCCACGCGCCAGGAGTACTCTTCGTACTGCAGCGGGTTCTGGATACGCTCGATGGTCGGCTCCCACGAACTGCGGGTAGCGATGACGCCATCTTGCACGGCCGGGAAGTCGTTCGGGACCTCGAAGAGGGGCGCGGTATCGAGATCGCTGTAGTTGAGCCAATCCAGCTCATCAACATAGGACTGGTTTCCAGCGCCGTCACCGCCGGCAGCCGCATTGAAGATCATATCCTTCAGGAAGGGGTTGTAGTCAGCCATACCAACCGCAATCGGAATAGTCCCATCCCGCAGGGAGGTGTTGCTGGCACCCCGCATAAATGGGAAGCCCGCTAGGCCATCGATTCCCAGCGCGTCCTGCCCGGTGATGAGCATCTTGCCGCCCATCGCAAGATACATCCTGATGTCATCCGCGATCGGGTCGAGCCAGTAAAGCCAGTTGTCGCCTGTGAACAGAACAACCTTGTCGTACTGGTCCAGCTCAGCGCGGCTTGGGTAGTAGCCACCAAGGCCTCCGATATCCCAGATGTCGTATGCGACTCCCAGATTCTCGAGAGTCCGTGTATAGTATCCCTGATAGTCCCCTCCGACCGCGAACTCGTTCAGGTCAAAGTCCACCAGCAAGACCTCGCCCACAGCAGCCGGCGTCACACGCACCCAGTAAGGG
>JAGHDT010000498.1 GCA_021159805.1 Anaerolineae bacterium | reverse complement strand
GGCATTGGTCCCACAGGCTGTGGACGGCATTCCCTGGGGTGTCAGCCGCATCGGTGCACCGCAGGTGCGGGATCTGGGATACCGTGGGGAAGGGGTGGTGGTCGCCGGACAGGACACCGGATACGCCTGGGAGCACCCCGCGCTCAAGACGCACTACCGCGGGTGGGAGGGCGGAGCCGCGGACCACGACTATAACTGGCACGATGCGATCCACGAGGAGGGCGGCATCTGCGGTGTGGAGTCTGCAGTTCCGTGTGACGACAACGGCCACGGCACGCACACTATGGGGACGATGGTGGGCGATGACGGTCTGGGACACCAGATAGGGGTGGCCCCGGCGGCGCGCTGGATTGGGTGTCGCAACATGTCACAGGGAGTGGGCACGCCCGCGACATATGCGGAGTGTTTCGAGTTTTTTCTGGCGCCTTACCCTGTTGGTGGCGATCCGTCACAGGGCGATCCCGACCGGGCCCCCGATGTCATCAACAACTCGTGGAGCTGTCCTCTCTATGAGGGCTGTGATGCGGAGCACATCGCTTTCCTGCAGCAGGTCGTCACGACGGTGCGGGAGGCCGGTATCCTGGTGGTGGCTTCGGCGGGGAATCGGGGCTCGGCATGCGGGACGATATCCGAACCTGTTGGGATGTACGACGCGGCATTCACGGTCGGGGCTACGTCCAACGACACGCTTGACACGATCGCGGATTTCAGCAGCCGGGGCACCGGGACCAGCCTGATAAAGCCGGATCTGGTGGCGCCCGGGGTCGGTGTTGAATCGGCGTTACGGGATGGGGGGTACGGCTACAAATCGGGGACCTCAATGGCAGCTCCGCACGTTGCTGGGGCGGTAGCCCTGCTATGGTCTGCGTTGCCCGAGCTACGGGGCCAGGTTACTACGACAGAGATACTGCTGGCGGCAAGCTCGCGGGCGCATACCTCCACACAGTGTGGCGATGCGGTGGACGCCGTGCCCAATAACGTGTACGGCTGGGGGCGGCTGGATGTCTTGGCTGCTGTGACGGCAGTACTGGCGGGAACCATTATGGAAGCTGACGGCGCGGCGTTGCCGGGCACAACCGTGCAAGTTTCGCAGGGTGGCACCGCTGCGTGGAGCGGGGTCTCGGACGTGACGGGCTTCTACGCGTTGAGACCGCTGTCAGGCACGTACACAGTGACCGCGTCACATCCAGGTTATCAGCAGGCTGTGACTGCAGGCCTGACCATCCCCGCGGGGATCACGACAACACTCAATATCACGTTGACGCGCACTGTGCCTGTGGCGACGCTCTATTTTCCAGTGATCTTCAATTGAGCTCTTCCACCGTGGACAAAAAAGGACCTCTCAGAACTACGGGGTAGACGGTTACTCCGTCTGACTTGGTAGGCACTATCTGGCTCGGCCGACCGGGTTCCCCTGTTCTGAGAGGATAGAACTCTTCCATCTCTAATCTAATTATAGGGAGTGCCGGATGTGCTGTCAATAGAACGTTTGATATGTTGTCGTTTGGGTCTTCCGATGTATGATGATCGGCAACTATGAAGCGACTTGCGTTTTTCTTGGGTGGCATCGCCCTCGGTGCATTGCTGGCGGTGCTGATCGGCTGGGTCCTGCTCCCGCTGCAGCAGCAGCAGGTCTCGCCGGATTCCATGCGCCACGACTACCAGATGGAGTATGTGCGCCTTGTCGCTGTCGCCTATCGAGCTGAGGGGGATCTGGTCGTCGCTGAACGGCGCCTGCGTGAGCTTGATGGTACCCCTTTCACGGCGCCATTGGTCGATCTTGCCGAAACCTGGATTGATGCCGGGCGTTCTTCTGATCTCGTTACGCCCTTGGCTGACCTTGCGCGGGCGTTCGGCGTCGATACGCCGGCCATGGCACCCTATCTGCAGGACGTTTCCCCATGAAACCTTGGGGCGTTGCCGTGATTGGCCTGCTGCTGGGCCTTGGCGCAGGCTTGATCGTGACGTGGTTTGTGGTCCCGCTTGAGTACTACGATACCTATCCGCCGATGTTGGATGCCTCGTATCGTCACGAGTGGATTCGGATGACTGCTTGGGCCTATGGGCTCGAGGGGGATTGGGAACGGACCGAGGCACGCCTGCTCAATCTTGAGTCGTCCGAGATCCGTGTTGTGGCGGCAGATGTGCTGGAGCAGGCAACTGTGACCGGACAGCCGGTGGAGGTCTTGGCGCGGCTGGCGGGATTTGCTGGCGCTTATGGCGTCTTGACCCCCGGAGTGGCGATTTATGGCCAGGGGGACGCTGCCGCGGGCACGCCGGCCGCGACGACGCCGGTTGCCGGAGCAGTGTCAGCTCAGACCACGCCGACGCAGGCTCCGGTTATTCCTACCCAGACTTTGACACCGGTGCCCACCGTGACGCCGTCACTGACACCAACGCCTGTCACGGAGACCTCTGCGATTCGCATCATCTCTGAGACGTTGACCTGTGCGACGGAGCCCTCCATCGCGGTCTCGCTGGAGATCTCGCGCACGATCGAAGTGCGTGGCAAGGAGCAGCAGGAGATTGTGGGCCTGCCTATGCGCGAAATCTGGCTGCTCTGGGACGACGGTGCGGATCGCGCCATCACCGGTTTCCGCCCTGATTCAGGGCTTGGCTATGCGGATTTCGCCGTTATCCCCGGTCGCTCCTACAACCTCTACATTGATAGCCCGCACGGCCGTCCGGTTCTTGCTGTGCAGGTGGAGCCGTGCCCGCCCGATGAGGGCACGGGCTGGGTCTCACGGTATCTGGTGCTGCGAGATGAGACTGAGGAGCGTGCCGTGTCGAACACCCTCACGGTGACGTCTAGTCTGACCGGTACCGGGGGGCTGGCGGCAACGGTGTCGCCGACCGCCACGTTGGTCCTGACCCAGACGGTGACGCCGGTTCCCTGTCAGTTTTCGGCCGATAATGGTCCAGGGGTTTCACCCAAGATGGGCCAGGTGTTTTCGGCCAAAGGGGGCCATGGGTTTTCACCCAAACTGGTCCATGGCGCTGGTCTGATGCCTTAGTTCGGGGATACTCGCTTCCAGTCAAACTGGAGGAGGAGCAATGCCCCAAAGGAAGAAAGATGCTATGGAGATCCGAGAAGTACTGAGACGTGTGCGGGCAGGGGCGAGTGATCGCGCCATCGCGCGTACGATGAATATCGATCGCAAAACCGTGCGCCGATATCGAGAGTGGGCTGCGGAGCGAGGTCTGTTGGAAGGGGAATTACCTGCTCTACCGGAGCTACAAGCGTCTTTAGTTGCCACGCTGCCGGGCGCACTGCCACCTCAGAATGTGTCGACGGTGGAGCCCTACCGACGGATGGTGGTGCAGTTGCGCCAGGCACAGGTCGAGATGGCTGCCATCCATCAGCGGTTGCAGGAACGCGGCTACACAGGGAGTTACGCTTCTGTCTACCGTTTCGTGCAGCAACTCGAGCCGCGCACAGCGGAGGTCACGGTGCGGGTTGAGACGCGGCCGGGAGAGGAAGCACAGGTGGACTTCGGATACAGTCGCCGGATGCTGGATGCGGAGACGCAGACGGAGCGCAAGACCTGGGCATTTGTGATGACCCTCTCGTGGAGTCGGCACCAGTATGTGGAGTTCGTCTATGATCAGAAGGTGGCGACGTGGCTGCGCTGTCATCGCAATGCCTTCCGCTTCTTCAAAGGGGTGCCGGAGCGGGTGGTGATCGACAACTTGAAGGCTGGGATCGCCAAACATAGCTGGGAGGCTCCCGAAGCCCAGCAAGCGTACCGCGAATGTGCAGAGCACTACGGGTTTCTGATCACCCCGTGCCGGCCACGGACACCGCAACACAAAGGCAAGGTGGAGCAAGGCGGGGTGCATTACGTGAAGCGCAACTTCCTGGGGGGCCGGGAACCCACCACGCTGGCGCAGGCGAATCGCGATGTGCAGCGTTGGTGTCTCACCACGGCTGGAGAACGCATCCACGGCACGACACGCGAACAACCGCTGGCCCGTTTTGCCACTGAGCAGGAGCTGCTGCAGCCATTACCGGGGACACCCTACGATCTGGCGATTTGGAAACAAGTCAAAGTACATCGTGATTGTCACATCGTCTTCGACAACGCCTACTACTCCACCCCTTTTCGTCTGGTGGGGCAGCACCTGTGGGTGCGCGGCGGCACGCACACAGTGCAGCTTTACACCCAGGACTATCTACTGGTCGCCACGCACGATCGGGCTCACAAAGACGGGCAGCGGGTGACCAACGTGGGCCATCTACCGACTGAAAAAGTGGCCGGATTGGCGCTCACCCGCGAGAATTGTCGTGAACAGGCTGCCGCGATGGGTGCATCCACGCTTGTAGTGGCGGAGCGCTTGCTGGATCATCGTCCCGAAGACCGCCTGCGCACGGCCGGTCGGCTCTTACACTTAGGAGAACGCTTCGGTCACCTGCGTCTGGAAGCTGCTTGCCGGCGTGCCTTGCGCTACGACGATCCTAAGTACAGCACCATCAAGCGTATCCTGGAGCAGGGGCTGGATCAGGAAGCCTTGCCGGGGACCACTGCGGCGCCGGTGGCGCACACCTTTGCGCGTGCCGCGGTTGAATTGATGGGACATCTCTTGGGAGCAGTACGATGAACCAGCACCCTCAACTCATCCTCCAACTCAAACGCCTGCGTCTCTCCGGCGTCCTGGAAACGCTGGATGTGCGCAATGCACAAGCTGTCGATGGACAATGGACCTACACCGAGTTTCTGATGCGCCTGCTCGAAGACGAGATCGCCCGCCGTGACCAAAAACAGCTGGCCCGACGTATCCGACGCGCAGCGATCAACACCACCAAGACCTTGGAAGCCTACGACTTCAACTTCAATCCACAGCTGAATCGCCAACAGATCCTGGATCTGGCCACCTGCAACTTCATCCACAGGAAGCGCAACGTGTTGATTTGTGGCCCCACCGGTGTGGGCAAGACACATCTGGCACAGGCACTTGCCCATCAGGCCTGTCGTCAGGGCTTGCGGGTGCTCTTTGTCAACACCTACAAGATGCTCCAGCACCTCAACGGCGGACGTGCTGACGGCACCTTTGAGCGGCGTATGCAGAGCTACCTACGTCCCGATCTGCTGGTGTTGGATGACTTCGGACTCAAGCCGCTGCATCCACCTGCCCCGGAGGACTTCTACGATGTGATCAGTGGACGCTATGAGTGTGGCAGCATTCTACTGACCAGCAACCGCGATCTCACCGAATGGCCGCAGCTCTTCAATGCGCCACTGCTGGCCTCCGCAGGGCTGGACCGGCTTACACACAATGCTCACGTGGTCATCGTCAAGGGACGCAGCTACCGCGCTCACGGTGATGCGAAGACTCACGTAATCCAGGGAGGTGCCCAGATCGACAATGCTTGATTCGCTGTGCACCTGCGCTGTCCGGCTGTTGGTTTACCGGGGCGTTCAGCCCCTAGCATCGTACTAACGCCGCTTGTCCAATGGACCAGTTTGGCCGAAAACAGGTGGACCAGTTACGCCCGCAAATTGACAGCTTCAAGCTGCGCTCGGAGTGACGAAGTACCCAGCGATCTCACCAAGTATCCCTTGCGAGTTGTTAGATTTTAGTTTGACAGCCGTCGCATTTCGGGTAAAGTCTCTCCAACACGGAGGAGCTGATGAAAACTGGCGATGTTCTCAAGCGTCTGGGAACCTGGTTGCTTGTACCCGGCAAGGCTAAGGTTCCCCCCATTGCCTGGTTGGCACTCATAGCGACAGTTGGGCTTCTTGCCCGTTCGCCGCAGAGCCAGACCACGGTGACCGAGCGAGAGCGCATCGTCGTCCTCACCCCCACCCCGAGGCCCACACCGGACGCTATCATCCCATCTGAATCGCCCACGCCCGTGGGAAGCGGCGGCACACTTGCGTTCAGCATGCGCCACAACGGCAACAGTGACATCTACTTGCTCTCACAGAATGACGGCAAACTGCTGCGCCTGACCTATGACCCGGACGATGACCGGGATCCGGCCTGGTCGCCGGACGGCCGGTTCTTGGCCTATGCCTCACGCCGGGCCCAGGGCTGGGATCTCTACACAATGGAGTTGTCCACGGGCACCATCCTGCGCATCACGCGCTCGGCGGAGTTTGAGGCCGCGCCGACGTGGTCCTCGGACGGGCGGTGGTTGGCCTACGAGGGCTATCACGATGGCAATCTCGACATCCACATCGTCAACATCGAGAG
>JAGHDT010000385.1 GCA_021159805.1 Anaerolineae bacterium | reverse complement strand
GTGCAGTCCGGCGACAGCGTGCGTGTTGAGATCACGTTCCAGGCGCAACTGCCGCGCGTCTTCGCCCGCCCACCCCGTGCGGGCGAAGACGCGCGGCAGTTGCGCCTGGAACGTGATCTCAACACGCACGCTGTCGCCGGACTGCACCGGCTGGGGCAGATCCACGCGGACCAACGTCGCATCATCATCAATGGGAGCCCAATCCAACACTGTCCCGTCTTCCAGCAGGATCTCGTCGATCCGGCTCCATCCAGGATGCGCCGGGCTGTACGCGTACCCACGGTGGACAGGACCGGCTTCCTGCATCCAGAGTGTGTCCAGGCTGCTGAAGGCATTCAGGTAGAGATGCAGCACCAGATCGGGAATTTCGGTGTCGGTGAGGTTTGTGTAGGTTGCCGTTTCACGAGCCGTTATCAGGTGCTCTGCAGGCTCGTATACAGCCTCGATCTCATAGGAGGCCACGTCGGGCGGCGCTTCGGCAGTTGCTGCCCGCGTCACCATCAACAGGCCCGCAGCAGCCACAACCAGAGATAGGAAGACACGTCTGATCCTAGTGCGCATCAGCCAACACTCCTCTCCAGCAAAAAGGCGGCGGTCTCATTCACCGCCGCCCCTTGGAGCCAACTCAATGCAGCCGCACGGTGGCAGCAGATCACTCTCAATCGTAGCCGTGGGGATGAGACCGATGCCAGGCCCACGCGCTGGCGACGATATCGTGCAGATCCGGGATCTTGGGCTCCCAGCCCAGCACATTGCGTGCACGCGAGGCATTGGCAACCAACGTTGGACCATCCCCCGGTCGCCGTGGCCCAACCACCACCGGGATATCGTGACCGGTGACCTCACACGCCGTCCTGATGACCTCCTTGACGGAATAGCCCTCGCCGTTGCCCAGGTTGCAGATCAAGGACGGGTGATCATCCAACGCGCCCAACGCCAGAATGTGCGCCTCGGAGAGATCCAGGACGTGGACGTAATCACGAATACACGTGCCATCGCGCGTAGGGTAGTCATCGCCAAAGATATAGACATGCTCCCGCTGCCCTAACGGCACTTGCAGGACCAACGGAATGAGGTGAGTCTCCGGCCTGTGCGCCTCGCCGCGCACCGGCGGGGTGGCACCGGCTGCGTTGAAATAGCGCAGCGCACAGGTGCGCAGCCCGTGGATCTTGTTGTACCAGGCGAGGGTCTCCTCGACCATGCGCTTCGAGTGACCGTAGACGCTGACAGGGCCCACCGGGTCGTCCTCGGTGATCGGTGTATCCTTGGTGCCGTAGATGCCGGCGGTGGAGGAGAAGACGAACTTCAGCACCCCGTGCGCGGCGGCCGCTTCAATCAGGGTCATACTGCCCATCACGTTGTTGCGGTAGAACTTCCCGGGATCCTGCATCGACTCACCGGCCTCGATAAACGCGGCGAAATGAATGATCGCATCGTAGTGATCCCTGCCCAATACTTCGTCCAGCTTGGGGCGGTCCAGGATATCGCCCTGGACAAAAGCCGCGCCCGCGGGCACCGACTCCCTGTGTCCCTTGATCAGGCTGTCGTAGACGGTGACGTCGTGACCGACCTCAAGAAGCTGGTTTGCGACAACACTGCCGATATAACCCGCACCGCCTGCAACGAAAACCTTCATTGCCTCTCCCCACTCACGTCCGATGATCGAGAATGCCACACGCTATGTGGCCGACCCTGCCATCTCGGTCGCCAACATCCGTTCAAGCCTACGCTCAATTCCCCAGTAGCGCAACACCGTCTGCAAACTCTCGGTCAGCGCTGCGGCCCTATAGCTTGCCAGCGCGGCCTCAATGCCGGGGACGGTGGCATGGGTTCCAGCAGTCATCTCTTCGACGATGGCCTCCAGGCGCGCAACCGGGACGTGCAGCCGCTCAGCGAAGACCTTGGCGGTCTGAATCAGCGACGGATCCTCCAGTTGCTCAACCAACCAGTCCCGCCACTGTGTCAGCGCCCAATCGGCCACAAACGGCAGCCAGTGATCAGACACCGTCTCCCGCAACAAGCCGGGTACCTCAGCGTCGTCCCGCAGGACGGCATAGGCTGTCCGATCCAACCAGATCCGCAGGGCATTGTGATGCACAGCGAACTCGCGAGTTCGCGAGTTCGCGCGGGCAGGCCATTGCTCCCCATCGCGATAGAACGGCACAAAGATGTCCCAAGCCCAGATCTCATCCCAGGCCAGATGCACAAGGTAGCCGGTGATGAACGCAGCACGCGCCGGAGGCAGCTCCGCAGGATGCGCAAGCTCCGGATAGAGACAAAGCATCTTGTCTGCGGGGGATCCATCTCTGCCTTCCGAAAGACGGTAGAAGTGCGTCTCCACGCGCCTCTGTCCGGTGATGGACTGGACGTCCGCCGCCGTCGTCCCAAGCAGGAATGGTCCCATTTCTCTATGAAGGAACTCACGCAGCTGTGCGGGAAGACCAGGATGGTTCAGGACGAGATCCGTAGTGATCAGGTGTTCGAATGGCGTTGGCACCAGAGCATTCTAGCGGCATCCCTCGATGGGACAAGGGGCTGCTGTGCAGGGCGTAAGCATCTGGTCAACTTCTGGGCAAGAGCTGTCGTGCTGAAGGTGTCATGCAGCTCTCGCCGTCATCCCTCGACTGCGGTCGGGATCTCTCACCCTCAATCGCACACGCCGCCGCGATGCCTCAGATCCCTCGACTGTTATGGTTTCCCTGTGTGGGTGTCCGGTTGACCCGCTCGGGATGACAGCAACTGTGCCTGCAGGCTGAGATGCGTACGCCCTCACTGTATGTCCCCCGAACAAAAGAGCGGCGGCGCAAAAAAGCTCACGCCGCCGCCCCTTCACGTACATTTTACGTCTATCTCGGGAAGCGCCTGAGCACCTCAATCGCCACCGGCAGCCCGACCCGATCTCCCATCTTGAGATCCCCGTGTGCCTTGGGCGCCCGGCGCGGCGTCACCAGCACCCTCAGCTTAGTGCCAGACCTGCGGTACCCATCGCGGACGAAGGCCTGACCCAGCAGGTAGCCATCGGTATCGATGGCACAGCTGGTCACGCGCCCGACCACGCGCCCCCGATCATCCACCACCGGGTCAAGTTGCTGGGGCATCGGCTGGCCCTTCTCCGGCACCCGGAACCGCACGATGATGGCGGAGCGCTTGGCATTCCGCTCGATGTAGGCCGCACGCCCCACAAAGAACGGCTTGTAGGTCTTGGGATAGGTCCCAAACCCGGCCTCAGCCATGGTCAGATTCAGCGGCCCCTCCAGCTCGTGACCGTACAGTGGCAGCCCAGCCTCGATGCGCAGGCTATCGCGTGCAGCCAGACCACAGGGCTTGAGGCCCAGCGGCTCACCGATCTCGAGCAGCCGATACCAGAGCTCCACGATTCGGTCCGGATGGACAAAGAGCTCGTAGGCCACACGCTCGCCGGTATAGCCGGTTCGGCTGATAATCATGTCGAAGCCGCCAAGCGTCACTTGCGTGATCCCTGCCCACTGCAGTTTGCTCAATTTGGCTAGGTCCCCAGTTGGTCCGCCCAGCGCCAGCACGATGTCCTTGGACTTCGGTCCCTGGATCGCCAGCTCCACCCGCATATCGTCGCCGGCCGAAGGTTGCCGGAGATCCCGGAGGTGCACGCTGCCCGCCGGGCCATCCCACCGGACCCACGGGCGTGCGGGGTCGATCAAGACCTCACCCTTCAGCACGCCGTTCACCCACGCCCAGTCCTTGTCGTTGTTGGAGGCGTTGACGACCACCAGGAAGTGATCCTCACCCATACGATAGACGATGAGATCGTCCAGCGGCGTACCGTCGACATCGAAGAACGCCGTGTACTGGGAGTCGCCGACATCCAGGAGCGTCACATCGTTGACCATCACCAGGTCCAGGAAAGCCACGACCTCGGGGCCCCGGGCATCCCAACACCCCATGTGGCTCACGTCGAAGAGCCCGGCTGCGGCGCGGACGGCCTGGTGTTCCTCCAAGTTGCGCGTATACCACACCGGCATGTCCCAACCACCAAACGGCACCATCCGTCCACCCATCTCGCGGTGGATTGAGTGCAGACGCGTCTTGCGGAGCTCACCATCATCCGGCTCGGCCCACTCGAACTTGGGGAGAGGATCACCCGCCGGCTCCTTGCGCGACCACGCACCGACAAAGTAGGGCTTGGTGAACGGCCCGGTCTCAGCCACGATCTCCTGTGACGGCACTGGCGCCGCACCCAGATCCCGCACGGCATCGAGGAAGGTGAGCCGACCGAAGGCATCATCGGTCGCCACGTACCCATCGACCAAAGCTCGCAGCCACGTCATCACACGCGGGGCATCCCCCATCGGCACATCGAGCGTGTACGTACCACCGCTGACGCGCGTGAGCAGGCCGGCCGACATGACAGTGCCGTCGGCCTCCAGCAACGTGATGGGCCGGACCTCGCCGTCGACCATCGTGGCAGTGTTGGATGGCGTCAGCCAGCCGACAAACGACTTGACCCGCCGGCCCTCCAACGAAAGGCGCTCGTAGGCACCGGCAACGATATCCCTGGTATCGCCGATGCCCTTGGGCACATCGTTGATGAAGTAGAAGTGCGGGTAGCCGGTCTCGGCCTCGCCATCGTACGGATCGGCCGCTTTCTCCGCCAACTCCGCGATATCGAGCTTGGCCTGCTCCAGCACATCGAAGTCGACCCGAGCGCGGTAGTCGTAGCGAGGGCGGTGCTTCCCGACGACGTACGGTTCGGTGGCATTCAAGACATCCGCCACCACTTTGGCGATCTTCGCCATGTCGCCCTCGTCCAGACCGCGCTGCGTGATCCACGGCGTCCCAAGCCGTACACCAGAGGGATAGAGCGCCGTGGTATCACCGGGAATGGTGTTGCGATTGGCCACAATGCCGGCGATGTCCAGAATCCGGGCAGCAGGATCGCCCATCAGCGGCGTCCCCCAGGGGCCCTTGACCGTCTTGCAGTCGATCAACACCATGTGCGTATCCGTGCCACCATAGGCAACACGAACGCCTTCCGATTCCAACGCCCTGGCCAACGCAACTGCATTGGCCACAGTCTGGTGCTGGAGCTCGTGAAACTTCTCCGTCTGCGCCAACTTCGTCGCCACGGCAATCCCGGCGATCACCTCCATATGCGGGCCACCCTGGAAACCGGGGAAGACAGCCCGATCGAACAGACGCGCCAGTCCGGCGTTGTGCGTGATGATCACCGCACCGCGTGGCCCATTGTAGGTCTTGTGCGTGGTGAACGTCACCACGTCGGCTATGCCCACCGGGCTGGGATAGGCACCGGTGATGACCAGACCAGCGACGTGGGCGATGTCGGCCAGCAGGTAGGCGCCCACCTCATCGGCGATGGAGCGGAAGATCTGCCAGTCAGGCGCCCAGGGATAGGAAGTGTAGCCGCCAATGATGACCTTGGGCTTGACCTCCAGGGCCTGTTTGCGGATCGCATCGTAGTCCAGAAGCTCTGTTGCCTCATCGACGCCGTAGTGGGCCACGTTGTACGTCTTCCCCGAATAAGCCACCTTGCTGCCGTGGCTCAGGTGCCCACCCACGTGGAGCGCCATAGACATCAGGGTATCCCCCGGCGCCATCAGCGCATACTCAACGGCCGTGTTGGCCGGCGCGCCGGACAGCGGCTGGACGTTGACATAGAGCTTGTCGGCGGGCACGGAGGCAGTCGCGTAGATCTCGGCAACACGCCGCCGGGCCAACGCTTCGAGGGCATCCGCGTACTCCACACCCTTGTAATACCGGGGATCGGCGTAGCGCCGGTAATGTCCCAACTCAGACTCGTAATCCAGGATCTTCGCCTCGGTCATCCGCCGCGTGCGCTGATCGGGGTAGCCCTCAGCGTAGATATGCGAGAATGAGGATGCTAGGGCTTCATGAACCGCAGGTGGGGCAATTGACTCTGACGGCACCATAATCAACTTACGGGCCTGTCGCTCCGTCTCATAGCCAATCAGGCCTGCCAACTCGGGATCCAGCTCATCAAGAGACTCACGGAAGAGATAGTCGTTCATACAAGCACTCCTTTGGATTGTTACCGAGCGCGTGCGTCTTCGAACGCCGTGCGCTCGCGAGCGCACGCGCTCGACACGCAAACGAACGAAATCCGGACCAGCATCGTGCGGTCAGCCGGCACGGATAGCCGGTCTGGCCACATTATGTTCAGGTGATCGTCAACACTAAAATTGTACTGCTGCCGTGCCAAAACCGCAAATGGGCGTAGGCGCAATGGGCGATCAACGCTATAC
>JAGHDT010000630.1 GCA_021159805.1 Anaerolineae bacterium | reverse complement strand
GATTATATGGCTGCACACATCAGTCGTCAAAGGCTTGTGCGAGCCCGTTGCACCCTTCTCCCGTTCCCAACTTCGTACTGACGGGGGGCACCTAAGAGGGGACAAGGAGACGGGGCGAGGCATTCCTGTTGGCTGGATCTGTCCCGCAACGTGACGCCGCGTGCGAGGGACATAGCGAATCCGGCGTAGTTACGGAGAATGCCTCGCCCCTACGCCGAATTCGTGAAGATCCGTGAGGATTCGTGGTTAAAACATCCCCAGATCACCGTGTCCGGCCGATCCGCCTGATGACCTCATCGGCACTTGCTTCCACCGGTTTGTCCGTGACATCCACAATGTGGAACCCACCACGGCGGAATACCCTGAGAGCAAGGCGAATCTCTTCCTCGATCTGGGCCGGGTGAGCATAGGCAGATCGTGCCGGCATCCCAAGTAGTCTGGACCTTTGGCGGCGAAATATCAGTAGACGATCCAGGTCAATGGTCAGGCCGATTACGCGCGAACGATCGAGTCGAAAGAGTTCGGGAGGCGTAGGAATTTCCGGGACGATGGGCAGGTTAGCGGCTTTCCAGCCGAGTACTGACAAGTAGATGCTGAGAGGCGTCTTCCCCGTGCGGGAGACACCAACCAGGACTACGTCAGCCGCGGGCCAGTCTTGACGGTTTCGCCCATCATCATGTGCCAGTGTGTACTCAATGGCCGCGATGCGCTCAAAGTAGCTATGCTGGAGCTGGCGATAGAAGCCAGGTTGTCCGAGAGGGGGCTGCCCGAGCTGACCTGTGAGACGGTCGAGTAACGGTCCCATCAGGTCAATGGTCGCTACGCTACGTTCTTGTCCTAGTTCAATCAGCCTGCGTCGCAGATTGGTATTGACCAGCGTATGGACAATTGTGCCGCCCACTTCTTCGGCCTGATCGATAACGCCCTCGATCTGTGCGGGTCGGCGGACATTTGGGATAACCACCACAGGGACTGTGCTGTCCTGAAACTGTGCCAGGACGGTGTTGACCACCTGTTCGCCGCTCGTTCCGACGCCGCCGGAGACGATGAAAATAGGGGGCGGAGGAGTACGTGGTTTTTCTGTTGGCACAGGTCTCTACTCCTTCAGCGTCTGTAGTAGGCGCTGATTTCGGCTTCGCGGATCAGACCGGTATCCGCAGTTCTACTCCGCCCCTTGCCCCAGAAACACAGGTCGGAACTTATAGCCGTACGTGATTGGGCCGTCATCGCCCTGTGTGCGGATGCGGCGGGTGACCATCTCCACCGGCATGCCGATCTCGATGTCCGCAGAGGCGACATCGGTGAGCTGCGCGGTGATCATAGGGCCTTCTTCCAGCTTGATGATCGCAACGGTATAGGGGGCGTAGACCTCGAAGCCCTGGGGGGCGCTGAGGACGGTGCTGTAGGTGTAGACTTCGCCGCGACCGCTCAGGGTGTGGGTCGTCTTCGTCGGCTTCTTGCAGGCCGGGCAGATATCCCGCGGCGGGAAGATCATCTCGCCGCAGTGTTCACAACGTTCTCCCTCCAGGCGGTAACGCTGTCCGCGCAGTCGCCAATCATCTGCAACTTTGGTAGTC
This sequence comes from Anaerolineae bacterium, assembly GCA_021159805.1. Lineage (GTDB taxonomy): Bacteria > Chloroflexota > Anaerolineae > B4-G1 > SLSP01 > PWVB01. The sequence continues at coordinate 10,287 of JAGHDT010000630.1, read as the reverse complement.
ATAGGTCTTTCTCCTTATGGTATGACTGATCTGAAAGAGCTCGTGCAAAGGCGCGAGGCCGCCAAAAAATCAAGATCGGCTCTCTATTTCTGGAGCCAAACGTGCATACTATTTTGGAACGCATCCCTCAACTCATAGCCTCAAAGATATGGGTGATAACTGTGGCGCCACTGCCGCCGATGTTCTGCGTCATGCCCAGCCGGGCGCCGGGAATCTGGTTCGCCCCGGCCAGTCCCCGCAGCTGCATCACGGCTTCCACCACCTGGTAGATGCCAGTGGCCCCCACCGGATGTCCGCGGGCCTTGAGTCCGCCCATCGTGGCCATCGGGACGCGCCCTTTGAGGCTGATTTCATTATCCAGTGCCAGCTGCACGCCCTTGCCGCGCTCGGCGAAGCCCGCGGCCTCCAGGCTCAGGGCTGCCATGATGGTGAAGGCGTCGTGAAGCTCGAAGAAGTCCAGATCCTCCGGCTTGATCCCGGCCTGCGCATAGGCCTTCCGCGATGAGATGCGGGCAGCCTCCAGGGCCAGGGGATCCTTGCGGTCGTGCACGGCCAGGGGAGCCATCCCCACGGCTGATGCCTTGATCTTGACCGGGGCCGGGCTCAGCGCGCGCGCGAACTCCGCCGGTGCCAGCACGACGGCGGCGGCGCCATCGCAGATCGGCGACGCGTCCATCAATCCGACCGGTGTGGCAATGATTGGGGACCGCGCATACATCTCGGCTGATATGGGCCTCTGGAACATGGCGAAAGGGTTGTTGGCGCCGTTGGCGTGCGCCGTGATGGCGAAGTTAGCGAAATCCTCCCGCTTCCATCCGTAGTCGTACATATAGCGCTGCATCAATAGCGCGTTTAGGGCCACAAACGAAATGCCCTGGCTCACCTCATACTCTGCATCCGCCGCACCGGCCAATGCAGCTGAGGTCTCTTGCCCCGAGGTGTCCGTCATCTTTTCCACACCCAGCACGAGCACCAGGTCGAGCAGACCACTGGCGACCGCCATAGTTCCGACGCGCAGCGCAGCAGAGCCCGAGGCGCAGGCGGCCTCTACCTTGAAGGCCTCCGCATTGTCGAGTCCCATGAAGTCCACGGCGAGTGCACCGAGGTGTGATTGTCCGACGATCTCGCCTGAGAGCATGTTGCCCACATAGAGTGCGTCAACGCTCTCAATATTGGCATCTCTCATCGCACTTAGGCCGGCCTCCAGCATCAGATGCCGGATGCCTGTGGTCCAGTGCTCGTCGACCGGGATCTCTCCCGTGCCGATAATGGCTACATCGCGCATGCACGCTCTCCTCGGTGGCCTCGTGGGTGTGTCTTGGTGACGTTGACCGGGCTTCCCCGGAAGATGCTAACCGCGAATCTCGCAAATCTCCGCGAAGGACAACAGGAAACTCGTGAGGATTCCTGAAGATTCGTGGTTCCTCTCCCTTTTCTCATGACATCATCAGCTTGCCGCGGTACCGCGTGTAGATGGCGTAGTCGATCTCCTGGCGGCGGTTGATATAATCCTGGACCTTGGGTGCCTTGTCGCGCCGGGCGTCGATCTGGCCGGTGATCTCCCAGGCGAAGGCGTCTGAGCCCGCGCCGGAGCCAAAGCTCACCAACAGAATTCGGTCACCGGGCTTGGCGATGTCCAACACGGCAGAGAATCCCGTCAGGGCCGCCCCGGCATACGTGTTGCCGATCAGATTGCTGAGCAGCCCGGCTTCGATTTGAGATTGCGTGAACCCCAATCGTTTGGCGACGCGCGCCGGGAATTTGACGTTGGGCTGGTGGAGGACGGCGTACTGGAAATCGCTCGCAGCCATCCCCAGGCCTTCCATCAGGGCGGTGGCCGAGCTCTGAATATGGTGGAAGTACGCCGGCTCGCCGGTGAACCGACCGCCGTGGCTGGGATAGTGCTGGTGGGCGCGGCGCCAGAAATCCGGTGTGTCCGTGGCGTACGAAAGCGAGCCCAGACAGGTGGCGATGGCCCGCTCTGCCGGCCCGACGATGAAGGCCGTGCCGCCGCTGGCAGCGGTGTACTCCAGTACGTCCCCAGGACGCCCCTGTGCGGTGTCCGCGCCGATTGCCATCGCGTAGTCGCCCATGCCGGAGCCCACGATCCCCATTGCCGACTGAAGCGCCTCGGAGCCGGCCTTGCAGGCGAACTCGATGTCAGCTGCCAGCAGATAGGGTGTGGCGCCCAGGGCTTCCGCGACGAGCGTGGACGAGGGCTTCACCGCATAGGGCGGTGACTCACTTCCCACCCAGATGGCTCGTAGTTCGCAGGCCTCAATCCCGGCACGGCTGACGGCATTCCGCGCAGCTTCAATCGCGATGGTCACGGTGTCTTCATCAAGGCCCGCGACAGCCTTTTCCTTGATCGGGCCACGTCCACCGCCGGACCAAACCCTGGCGATCTCTGTGCTGGGCAAGCGATACATAGGGATGTAGGTGCCGTACCCCACGATGCCCACCGGGCGATCGGGTTTCATGATAGGGCTATCACTCACAGAGTTCTCCAATCTCGGTTCCTTCAGATCTTTCATCGCCAGCAGAAGACTAACCGCGAATCTTCGCCAATCTTCGCGAAATCAGGGAAGATCAGTGAGAATTCGAACAGGTTTATGGTTAGCAGCCGGCTTCTGTTTGACTTGGTCATAATAAACGAAAGAGCGTTTCTACTTCGACAATAACCACCTACGCTCCCACTCCGCTGGGGCCGGTGTCAGCCCCAACTGCGTTGGGGGCCCGTGACCCTCTGCTGAGAGCTCAACACGAAGACGGGCGCGGTGAGACACCGGCCCGAGCAGAACAGGCCCCGCATTTTCGTGCTGCCTGGTGTGCGCAAGCGAACGTGACATCTACTTTGACAGCAACGACTCGGCGTAGTCGATACGGATGGCGTCCTTGTCAATCATCGCCTGAGCGACGCGTTCAATGTCCTGGCCTTTGGCTCCCGCAGCCATAGCTACCTGGCGCGCGTGGAGGCTCATATGTCCTTTTTGGATGCCTTCGGTGGCCAAGGCGCGAATGGCCGCCAGATTCTGGGCCAAGCCGACGCTGACGACAATCTCAGCCAGTTCCCTGGCGTTGCTCACATTGAGCAGTTTGAGCGCGACGCGGGCGGTCGGATGGACTCGGGTAGCGCCCCCGATCGTGCCCAGCGCCATCGGCAGTTCCAGTGTGCCGACCAGATTGCCTGTACCATCCCGGCGCCACGTGCTGAGGGTCGTGTACCGTCCCTCGCGCGCGGCGTAGGCATGGGCCCCAGCCTCGATGGCGCGCCAGTCGTTGCCGGTCGCCAAAGTCACGGCATCAATGCCGTTCATAATCCCTTTGTTATGGGTCGTCGCACGGTAGGGGTCGGCGGACGCGAAGGCCCAGGCGAGCTCAATTCCCTCGGCGACCTGCTCTCCGGAGAAATCGCCAAAGGCGAGGGCTTCTTCCGGTATGATGGCGCGTGCGCGCGCCAGACGTTGATCTGCCAGGTTGGTGAGTATGCTCAGGTATGCCTGTCCGCCCGTGATGGACGCGAGGGCCGGTGCCATCCGCTCGCACGCCGTATTCACGGCATTGGCGCCCATAGCATCCCGAACGTCGAAGTGCAGGTGCACGATGAGCATCGGCCCTTTGGGCGTCTCCAGGACGCGCGCCTGGATGTCGCGGGCCCCGCCGCCCAGGCGAACCAGGATGGGGTCGACGTTGTTGGCGAGCAGCATGAGCTTGTCTCTGTGCGCTAGCACCTGGTCGCGGGCTGCGGCGACATTGCTCAAGCCCACCAGCTGGATCTGGCCGATCATGACCGGATCATCGGTCTCCGCCTCGAACCCGCCCCCGGCTCGCACCAGCTTGGCCGCCAAGGAGGCGCCCGCAATCACGGACGGCTCTTCGATGACCATAGGCACCAGGACATCCTTGCCATTGATCCTGAAATTCGTCGCGATGCCCAACGGCAGCGCGTACAGGCCAACTGTGTTCTCCGTCATGTGACTGGCTTGTTCCAAACTCAGGCCCAGGCCTTCACCCAGAACGCGTGCCTCTTCATCCGACAGTGGTATCTGTTGCTGAATGAGGTCCAAACGCGTCTCGAGGGGGAGCTTGTAGAATCCGGCTAGGCGTGAATTGACGTTGGCTGACATTATGGGCCTCTTACCTCCTTCTCAACGAGTACATCATAGCATAGGCGCTCTCTCAAAAGCTATCAGGTCACGTTTCCTTACTGATTTCATACCAAGTCTGCCGTTTCTGGCGTGAGGACGCTCTGGTCACCTTGCTTTCTTTTCAGTTTGGGATACTCTGCAACAGATCATCTCCCTTCAAATGAACAATCAACTAACAGTAGCAAAGGGCTTGCGTTACCGGTGCTAAGGGAACTGCACATCGAAGACTTCGCCATTATCGATGAACTCCATCTTGCCTTGGAGCCGGGGTTCAACATCTTTACAGGTGAGACAGGCGCGGGTAAATCGATTCTGATCGATGCTGTCACGCTCATTTTGGGGACGCGTGCCGATATCGGCGCGATACGCCGAGGGGCTGATCGCGGGTCTGTCGAAGGCATGTTTCTCCTTTCCCCCGAACTTCAGGCGGCTGTGACGCTGATCCTCGATCGTGAAGGGTTGGAAGGGGACGCGCCTGATACGCTGTGGTTGGCTCGCGAACTGCGTGCTTCCGGGCGCACGGTGGCCCGGGTCAATGGTCGGGCTGTCTCTGTCTCGCTACTCCGCGAGATCGCGGAGACCCTCATTGATGTGCATGGCCAGGGAGACCATCTCAGCCTCCTGCGGGTTCGTGAACATATCAATCTTCTAGACCGCTTTGCCAATCTGGGATCTCTCCGGCAGCGCGTCGCCCATCTGGTGCGCGAGATCCGGCAACTCCAGCGTGAGTTAGCTGATCTGCTGAGCAACGAGCGGGACAGGATGCAGCGGATCGATCTACTGCGTTTCCAGGTTGACGAGATCGACCAGGCTGAGCTTAAGCTCCGTGAGACGGAAGAGCTTAAGGCTGAGCTGGTGCGTCTCTCGAATGCCGAGCAGTTGGCGATGCTTGCCTCCAGTGTTGTAGCTCTCCTGGAAGAGGGACCGGACGATACCCCCACGGTAGTGGACCTGCTGGGGAAGAGCCAGCGGGAAATGGTATCTCTCGTGCGGATTGACGGGAGCTTGGAGCCGCGGTCACGGATGCTGGAAGAGGCGGGCTATCAGATTGAGGATCTGGCACAGGTACTGCGTGATTATTCTGCCGAGATTGAGTTCAATCCCACACGCCAGGCGTGGGTAGAGGAGCGCTTGATTCTCATTCGCCATCTGGCACGCAAGTATGGTGGTGAAGTGTCTGACATTCTGGCCCACGCCGAACGCGCCGCCGCTGAACTCAGCACACTGGAGCATAGCGATGAGCGGATCTCCGAGCTGCAGCAAGAGGAGTCCCGGCTCCTGTCAGCATGCCGGGAACTGGCAATTGAGCTGTCATCGCGCCGTCAGGAAGCCGCTGTACAGTTGAGCGCTGCAGTGGAGGCTGAACTCAACGATCTGCGGATGGTGGGGGCGAGATTCGGGGTTGGCTTCGCGCGTCAGGAAGCGAATACGGGGTTGTCGATCAATGGCGCACTGCCCGGAGGTGTGGTCGTGACCAGCACCGGTGCCGAGGTGGTGAAGGCTGCGCCGGTCCAATGTGCGGCGTTTGATGCCACGGGCATAGATACCGTTGAATTTCTTGTGGCCCTCAATGTGGGTGAGGGTCTCAAATCACTGATCCGCACGGCATCGGGGGGTGAGACCTCCCGGTTGATGTTGGCGCTCAAGGCCGTGCTCTCCCGCGCAGATCGTATGCCTACGCTGATTTTCGATGAGATCGATCAGGGGATCGGCGGTCGGATTGGCGCCGTGGTGGGCGCCAAGCTGTGGCATCTGACGGCGACTGATGGAGCTGACGATGTCGGCGACACCATCGATCACCAGGTCCTCTGCGTCACCCATCTGCCGCAGTTAGCAGGCTTTGCCGACGCCCATTTCAAAGTGGTCAAGGAAGTGGTCGATAGTCGGACCGTGACGCACGTGAGGCGATTATCAGGCGACGATAGGGTTGCTGAGTTGGCGCAGATGCTGGGCACGCACGGTGCTTCTGCTGAGAGTGGTGCCCGCGCGATCTTGGAGCAAGCTCGATCGATTAAGTACCCGGCGGAACCCTGAGATTATCGGGTTTGCTGAATGTTAGGAGACCATTATAATGAGCTGGCTGATGGGAGTGGGTGAATGATTGCGAGCAGAGGCTCGGTCTGTGATTGGGTTCCGCTCCTCTTTATGCTTCGTCAGGTCAGAATAAGGACGGTCGTCTATGGCGCTTAAAGGTAAGCTCGAAGACTTTGGGATCACCCAGCTGCTGAACCTGATCAACCTGGCTCGCAAGACGGGTACTCTCTACATAGCGGGGTCGGAAAAAGAGGCTTATCTGTGTTTCCGTGAGGGTAGACTGATCTACGTTTCGATGGCCGGCGTCGACGACTATCTGCCTGTGATTCTTCAGCGTGCCGGCATTTTCACGGAGGATCATGTCCGCATGATCCGGAAGAATATGCCCGGCAAGACCGATCAGGACATTGCCAGGGTTCTGATCACGAGCGGTCACCTCAAGCAGCAGGGCCTTCTGCGGCTCGTTCGTGAGCACATCCTCGGCCTTGTGTTCCAGGTCTTCTCGTGGAACCAAGGGGCGTTCAGATTCGAGCCCTCGGAACTGCCGGTTCAGGGGCGCATCACGGCCTCAATTGCCCTGGAGAACGTGATTATGGAGGGCAGCCGCAGATTGAAAGAGTGGGAGTTGCTAAGTGACGAACTCCCTGATCTGGGTATCGCGCTCAAGTTCGCGGAACGCCCTACCACGCCCCTGCGCGACATCAACTTGAGTGTTGAAGAGTGGCGCGTGATTTCCTTTATCAATCCCCGCAATACGATTCGACAGATCGCTAACTACAACAACATGGATGAGCTGCAGATTCGAAAGATCGTCTACAGCTTGCTGCAGGCCAGCCTTGTCGAGATCGTGCGTTCCCCACGGCCTCTATCTGCACCGGTGGAGACGCAGGCACCGGCGAGCGACCAGGTTGCTAAGCCGGATCCGCAGGCAGAACCCCAGATGCGTCGTCCGGCCGTCAAGCGAGGTATCATCCAGAGGCTGATTCGTCGTATTCGGGAGCTGTAGTTGATGCAGACGTTGAAGATGATCATCACGGGCCCCTTTTCCTCTGGGAAGACTGAGCTGATTCAGTGCATTAGTGAGATTGACGTTGTCTCGACCGAACGCAAAATCACGCGTGAATCCGAACGCATCAAGGATCAAACCACCGTTGCGATGGACTTCGGGCGCATCACGATTGATGAGGATCTGATTCTCTATCTGTTTGGCACGCCCGGACAGAAACGTTTCGATTTCATGTGGGAAGTGCTCTCGGAGGGCATGCTGGGGTTTGTGGTGATGGTGGACAGTACGCGCCCTGAGACTTTCCGGGAGGCGCGACGGATTTTAGAGACATTCCGTAGCTATTCACCGGTGCCGTATATTGTGGCGGCCAATAAGCAGGATCTGGCCGACGCCTGGCCGGCTGAGGACTTGCGCATCGTTCTGCGCGTGGAATCCGGGGTCAAAGTTGTGCCATGTGTGGCCAGCGACAGGGAATCGGTCAAGGAAGTCTTGTTGGAGTTGCTCTACTCTATTCTAGAGCTTATGGATGAAGGTAAGGTCCTTGGATAACGGCCCACGGTGGATGGGCGTGCGGCGATGGTCGCGCAGTTTGTGGGCGACACCGTTCCGCTCTCGTTAATGCTCACGCATCCGGGGGGGTGTGAGCACCGTGGCTGCAGTTGGATCTTCATCCAGGTTTCCGATCCGGCGTTGCAGCTCAAGTTGTCGGGCTGCCAACGGTTCGACGGGTTGTTCTATAGGATCCCGGGTCTGCTGAATTCCTCAACTAAGCTCTTATGCCTGATCGACAGTGAGTGACTACCACGCCCATCAGGGCAACGCGTTTCCCAATAGGATGTCGCGTATTCTATTACGTGCGGTTCAGGATGTCATCGGTGAGCATGGCACCCAGGCAGTTCTCGTCACCGCACGGCTGCCTGAGCTGATCAAGGACCTGCCGCCTGCGGACTTCGAGCCGGGGCTCACGTATGTCGAAGTTGGTAGGCTGTTTGAGGCAATTGAGAGCATCTACGGTGTAAGCGGCGGCCGACGTCTCGCAAGACAGGCAGGGCAGGCCAGTTTCAAGTACTGGATTGAGGGCTTTGGCACTATTGTCGGCCTGGCGGACGTTGCTTTCCGGATTCTGCCGCTCAAGCTGCGTATGAGGATCGGTATTGAGGTTGTGGCAGAGATCTCCAACCGCTACTCCGGACAGAGAGTTGTGCTTGGCGAGGGCCGCGATAGTTACTTCGTTGTGCTGGAGAGATGTGGTTTCTGCGAGGGGCTGAGGGCGGATGTGCCCATCTGCGCCTTCCCGGTTGGCCTGCTGGAGGAAACGCTCTTCTGGGTGACCCGAGGCAACCGCTTCTTGGTTGAGGAGACGAGTTGTATTGCTTGCGGGGACCCTGTGTGTACGATCCGCATTGGCAAGGAACCCCAGGAGCAGCTCGCCTAGCAGGATGACGGTGAACCGCCGGGGGCCTTGGGGGTGATTTCTGTGCCCACGATACGGGTGATTGAGGATGACCGGGAGATCGCCAAGATGCTGCTGGTGGCGCCGGCATCCGAAGAGTTCTATGTGGTGAACGCCGCTTTGGGTGAGGAAGCGCTGCGGATAGCCCGACAGAAGCTGCCCGATTTCACCTCCCTCGATATCCGTCTGCCGGACTTGGATGGATTTGAGGTACTATAGCGGCTCAAGCGCGATCCAGAGAGGGCGGATGTTCCTGTTGTTGTCTCAGTGGTCCCAGATATGGAGAGTGGCTGTACGCTGGGGGCTTTGGACTTCCTGAGCAAACTCCTGAATGTGGCCCAGCTTTTGGCAGCGATCAATCGCCCTCTGCTTCGGGGGGGATCATCCTCAGCGAGTATGGGACTTCGGCAAAGTGAACCCTGCGTTCGAGTCATCATCTGTCGAGGCATTGGTGGTCGGCATTCTTGTTCTGGCTGGTAGGTATGGCGTTGATAGGGAGCCCGCACATGGTCAAGATCCTGGTCGCTGAAGATGAGCGCGACATCCGCGAGTTGATTGCTCTTACCCTCCAATTTGCGGGCTTTGAGGTAGTATCAGCGTCAAATGGGGCTGAGGCCGTGCAGTTGGCCGCGCGGGAGCATCCTGATCTGATTCTTATGGATGTGCGTATGCCGCTCATGACCGGCTACCAGGCGTGTGAAGCGCTCAAACAGATGCCCGAAACCCAGAATACTCCGGTCGTTTTCCTGTCTGCGAAGGGGCAAGAGAGCGAGATTCAGGAGGGGTTGGGCGCTGGCGCGGTCAAGTACATCTTGAAGCCTTTTGCGCCGGACGATCTGACAATACAGGTCAAACAGCTCCTTGAGGAATTGAGCCAAGCATAGTTTCTGCTGTGATGGCTTCCAGTCTGTGAGCGTGATCACTCTCAAAAGCAGTCTTGTACACTACAAGGCCCTCGGTCGGGGGAAGCCTTTGTTGTTTCTCCACGGCTGGTTGGGATCTTGGCGCACCTGGGTGCCGATCATGGTGGACTTGTCATCTTCTTACTGGGCGTAGTCGCTGGATTTCTGGGGGTTCGGGGATCCTGACAGGGCTATCGTGGGGCGGCATCTGAAGATCTACAAGGAAGTCGATGTTGAGGCTGCCGGGATGGATGGCGGCGCTGCCGTGAGCAGCGTTAGCTCTGTTGTGGATCAGGACTTGGTCGAGCTGCTCGGGGATCTCGATCTGCCGGTGCGCTGGTCAGTGCGCAACAAGATCCACTCATCCAGACTCCTGACGATGGCGCACTTGCCGGGCTTGACTACAATGGCTATGCAGACGCATTTGAGGACGCGCAACACGATCGGATGCTGGATAAGACAAACAGACTCAACCGTTTCTTGAGTGATCTTCTCACTTACCGCGATGACTGGGATAGGATCAACCCTAAGGATGAGTAGAAGCGTCGCATGAGATAGGTTGTTTGTTTGACGTGAATGGGGCCGGAACGCATGAAGAGAAAACAAGACTCAGATCCCTGGGCAGTTGCATGGGTGGTTCGATCTCTGGTTGTCATCGCGTTCCTTGCCGCGTTCGCGGTACCTACCGGACTTCTTCCTATTGTCGCCGTCGCCACCGATGAGGGTGGCGAGTTGACCCAGGTC
>JAGHDT010000023.1 GCA_021159805.1 Anaerolineae bacterium | reverse complement strand
GGCCGGCAGTGGGATCACACGCTGGTTTCCATCCGCGTCGGTGATTTGAAGCTGGAACATCTGGCTAGAATTCATAGGTGCCTTGCCTCACTCCGCGGCCAGGCCGCCGCGGCTGGGCCGCGGTGGCGGCTTAGACAAACTCGACCTCGTGTATGCCCGAGGCAGCCACTCCATGGGCGATGACCTCGACGGATTCCACCGGCTCCCCTTGGCCCGGCCCACCTGCACGGGCGGCGCGCATCTGGACGCCGCGGATGAACAGGATGTTGTCCATGCCTTGTAGACACTGGTACACATCCGAGACAAAGAGGTCCCGGCCAAAGGGCCACCCCTTGCCGTCCGCCCCGCCGGTGAGCGGATTGATGAAGCGGTAGAGGCGGCTCAGCGCCTCCGCCTCAACGGCGGTCTGGTCGACGCCGGGCGCGGCCCGCAGCTGAACGCGGCAGGCGACCCAATAATAGGCAGGCGGCCGAATGTCCAGCCGCGTGGTCAGCAGACGGCGCTCGTCAAGGTATTCGGTCAGGGCGGTCACATCATCCGGGTTCAGCGTCAGCTGGTCCGGCTCCAGGTAACCCTCAGGGTGGGATACTTGGGGAATGACCAGGATATAGACCTGGCCCGGTGCAACCCTGCCGGCCTGCGACGGTATGGGCTGCAGACAACGGACCCGGCCGATCGCGGCCGGTCGCGCCTGCGTGGCCAGGAACTCGAAGTCGGATTCGGTGACGGCGCGCTCGCGCGAGCGCAGCAGCGCCGGCACGCGCATCATCGCCGACTCCAGGGATTCGGCGTCCAGCCCGCCCCACGCAGACGAACGGTTGTTGACCCTGGCGATGAATGGGATCGCGGTCTTGAGCGTGTTGAGCACACCGGCCTGCACGTTGCCCTTCTGCCCCCCGCCATAGCGGTAGCGCCTGAAGATCATGTTGGCGTGGCGCGGTGGGATCGCGCCGTAGAGTTTCATAGTCCCGTCGGGCTGTCGCACTGCTGGGCCGAGTCTTACCTCGCCGGTGATGCTCTCCAGCGTGTAGTGAGGAGCACCGGCGTCCGAATCGGCGAAGTCCGGAGCTTCGACCCACATCTGCTGTGGGTGTCCGTCGATCTGAACCACCAGTGTCTCGCCCGGCAGACGCTCCAGGACCGGCTTGAACTGAAGTTGGAACCGTTGGCCCGGGGTACCGTCGCTCTGGCCCAGGAACTCGTTTCGTATCAGCTGTGCGTGGGTCGCGGGGACGGTACCGCCCCAAGTAGCGATTCGAGCCTGGCGGAGCACCGGCGTCTTCTCATACGACTGCATACCCTCGCGGCGCTCGTGGGCTGAGATCTCCCTGATCCGCACCCGCACCCAATAGGTGTCGCCCTGACCGAAGTCATAGGTACCCATCTTGGGGAGATAGATCCGGATACGTCCGGCCGTGTTCATGCTCCGCGTGGTGTCGGTTTCCACATCACACGTCTCCCAACGGTCCTTGGCATCTCCGGTGGAGGCCTCCCAGACATAGGGCGGCAGCGTCGGGTCAACGCCCGCGCCGCCTGCCGGATCGAAATCCATCTGCAAGCCCAGAATATGGTGGCTTAGGTCGTTTTCAAAACCGAAGTAGAGAGCGTCGTCGACTTGGGGCACGGAGGAGAAGAGCTCGAAGCCGCCGAATCCGGTCTCCAGCCGGCGCAGATTCTGCTCCCGGTACCGGGCATCGCCGGAGCCGCGGGCGTGGGCCCGCGACAGTACCTTCAGGAGCCGGGGAGGGGTGACGCGGAGGTCGCCGTCGGTGGTGAAGACGATGGAGGTCTCGGTCTCCGTCTGCGTGCTGGCGACTTCGGTGCCCGCGGGGATGATCACCGGGGCCTCCTGAGGTTGCGAGAGCCAGAAGGTGACCGGGGCCTTTGCCGGCACCGGCTCGCGCAGAGTGATGCCCAACATCTCCATGAATTCGATGTAGTGGCGGTCCGGCACCTGGTTGAGCCGGTACAGCAAGATGTCCGTCATCCAGGCGAAGAGCTCGATGAGGGTGACACCCGGATCGCTGACGTTGTGATCGGTCCATTCCTTGCTGTAGTGAGGAATGCGCTTCTTGGCCTCATCGACGATATCCTGGAACTGCCGGTCATCCAATTTGGGTTTGGGTAATGCCATTCTGGCCTCCGTCTTCGTACTATTCAGGGATCATCCCTGATCCGGGATCAGGTAGAAGGGATAGACCAGGCTGCGCTGGTCGTGGGTGGCCTTGACCTCGTACTGGATTTCGATGATCAAGCAATTGGCTTGGTCTGTGTCGTGTTGTACGTCGACCAGGACGACGCTGATGCGCGGCTCCCACATACCCAGGGCCTCCTCCACATAACGTCGCGCGCGGGCCGCGGTGTTGCTGTTATTGGGATCGAAGACGATATCGTGCAGCCGGCACCCGAAGGTGGGCCGCATAACGCGCTCTCCGGGTGAGGTCGAGAGGATGATGTGTATCGCCTGATCAATCTCGTTGCGCTCGTGCGTCAGCGCGATGCCACCCTGCGGGCCGACGTGGGGAGGAAAGGCCCATCCCCGTCCGATGATCTCCTGTGGCATGGTTCTGTCTACCCTCCGATCATAACCGTGCCGGCCGCGACAACGCTCGCGGACATGTTCGGCACGGGCTCGGCGCACGTCTGCGCCTGGTCACCCATTCGCGCTGCGGGCTTCCCGTTGATCATCACGGTGCCGCTACCCATCGAAATCGTGCCGCGATTCGTGGGCGGCACCTGGAAGACGGTCCCCGGTGGCGTGGGGAAGTGCGGCGGTGTGTTGGTCGCCGTGCTTCCCACCGTGGCGGCGGGCATACCCGTGATCTTCACGTTGGTGCTCAGATTGCCGTCGATGATGCCCATAAACGGGTGCGGCAAGGGCGTCGGCACCGGCCCCCCCGGCGATGGCACCATCACGATGTGCATATCCACGGCGGTGATCTGGTCGCCCTGTTTCGCAGCTGGTTGTCCCATATGGCGTTGTGCTCCAATCGTGTAGTATTCAGCTATCAGCTATCAGCTATCAGCTATCAGTCCAAAGCAGTAGGGAGTAAGGAGTATGAAGTAGCAGAGGGACACAGACTGCTTACTTCTTACTCCTTACTGCTGTTGTCTTGCTGGCCGCTGGCCGCTGACCGCTGATTGCTCAGTTGAGATTGATCATCGCGCCCTTGATATTCACCTGCCCGCCTGCCTCCAGGTCGATATTGGCGCCGGCCTCTATCTTGAGACTGCCGCTGGCCTTGATCTCAATCTGATTGCCGTCGATGCTGAATGTACCGCCGCCATCATCGAAGGTCAGTGCCATTCCCGAGCTGCTGGTGATTGTGATCTTCTGGTTGGCGTCATCAAGGACGAGCTTCTGTCCGCCATGGGTGACAATCTCAATCTTGTTGTCTGCGTTATCGTAGACGGTGATATGGTGCCCTGTGCGCGAGTGCCAACTCCTGACCAACGGTTTCTCGTTGCCTTCAGCGGCTGTAGGCGGTAGTGCGTGCTGGCCGTTCCAGAGCCCGCCCAACACATAGGGCCGTTGAAAGTTGCCCTGCTCAAAGGCGACCAGGACCTCATCCCCAACTTCAGGTACGATCAGGAAACCGGCATTCGGTCCTGCACCGGCACCGACCACGCGCGTCCAGTTGCTCTCGGCCTCTTCGGACATCCACGGAAACTGCAGCTTCACTCGCCCTAAGTTCCGGGGATCGTCCGCGTTCGTAACCACGGCGGGGACCACGCCCGGATACTGTGCCGCTACGTTGCGGCCATGCATTGCCTCAAGCAGCAGGCCGGTCCCGGTGCCTTTGATGCCGAATTTCGTCTTCAAGCCCTGCGGTGTGTAGACGTGGCGGGCACTGGTGACCAGATACGTGCCGCTGAACCGTTCTCCCAGGCCCTCCAGGGTGATGGCTTTGCCCGCGCGAATGTCAGGCTGGCGGAGCGCTTCACCCTCAGCCTGGACAAAAGCCCCGCTGATTTCGTTGAGCCGCGCCTCGGCCAGCGTGTTCGCCTCCGCCTGGCGGCTGACGGGCCGATCGACAATGATCAGCTTGCTGTCGCCAAACGCCCTTGCCCACGAGGCGCCATCCTTCGGTTCCTGTATCTGAGGGTAGAGGGTGCCCTGCTGGGCGCGTCCGACGACGGCTTTTTGTTCGTCGACCGACCAGCCGCGGATGATGACCTCGTCCACCTGCTTAGCCAGGTTCATTCTGGGGTAGAAGGAGAGTAAGGTGTCGCCCCACGTCAGCGTGGCAGCCGACTCCCTCGCGCTCGGCTTACGGAAGATCAGCTTACCTCTGTCGACATAGCATTCGTATCCGATGCGCTGCGCGCGCTGTCTGAGAAACCCCAGGTCGGTCTGGTTGTGCTGGAAAATGTGGTTGTAGACGGTGCTGGTGCTCTCGACATCAGCCTGGAGGCCGGCGCTTTGCGCGATCTCTGTGGCCAGGTCGCTGTCTTTCTTGTTCAGGTGTGCCCGGCTCTTGGTCTCACGATAGAGCCGGTGCGACTTGTCGTAGCCTCTGACCGCCAGTCGGGCGATCATGCCTTCCTGAAACTCCGGCTCCAGGGCCGTGATCTCGCCCTTGATGAGATCGCACCAACTGCCGTCAGCCGTCTGCGCGCTGATCTCGATCTCCTTGGTCAGGTCGAAGGGACCACTGTCGATCAGCTTGAGGTCGGGGTCCTGTAGTCGGATCACGAACATGCCGGGCAGATAGGCGTGCTGATCCACCTCGACGGAGGCAACGTTGGCCATCACGTCAGGCTGCGCCTCCGTCCCGTTGATCTTGATACGTACTTGACTCGCGAGTTCAGACTGTTCGGGCATGGTCTCAGTCCATCGGGATAATCAGCTGCCGGCCGGACTTCAGGGTCAGCGGGTTGTCCAGCTGGTTGTATTCGGCGATGGCGCGCCAGCGGGTCGCGTCACCATATACGGCGAAGGCGATGGTGTCCATACGGTCGCCGGCGATGACGCGCCAACCCCGCTGCGTGTCACCGCCGCCGGAGGCCGCGTTCGCGCGGGGCGTCTTCAGGCTCGGCGCCGTGACCACAAATATGACCGCGAAGTTCACCCTCTTCAACT
>JAGHDT010000323.1 GCA_021159805.1 Anaerolineae bacterium | reverse complement strand
TCCGATGGCATTCGTCTCTTCTGCGGTCACCGAGAAGAGCACGGTCTTGCGCCGAGACCGCGCCTCACCGTGGGCAATCGCCGGTTCAAACATCGCAAGCGCATCTTCATAGTTTCGCTGATGGAAATAGAGCGTCCCCAGATGACCGTACACGTCGGTCGTATTGGGGTCCAGTTCCAATGCCGCCTGCAGGTTTGTCTTGGCGCTGTCGTAGTCTCCCAACAACAGTTGGGTCCAGCCCAACTGATCGAGCGCCAGAGCGTTCGCAGGATCAATCTCCACTGCGTCCTCATACGCGTTGCGCGCCACAAGCAGGTTACCTAATGCGCCGGCATTGCGTCCGATGGAGAAATAGAGATGCACTTGCGTGTCATCCATCTCAAGGGCCTGGCGGTATCCGGCAATCGCCCCCGAGTAGTTACCCTGGTTCTCAAGTACGTAGGCCTGGTTACGCAGCACATCCACGTTCGTCGGATCAAGCTCCAAGGCCGTGGCAATGGTCGCATTGGCAGCATACCACTGGCCCGCATCGACGTAAGCTTCGGCCAGATACGCGTAGGCCTCCGGCAACGTGGGATCGAGTTCGACGGCCTTCTCGCAGAATGCCACAGCACGGTCGGGCAGGCCCAACCAGTCGTAGGTCATCCCCAGCAGAGCCCAAGCACGTGCACTCTCGGGCTGGCGCAGCAAGGCCTGGCGTGCCATCTCCAAACCGCGCTCAGGCTGACCATAATAGGTCAGCAGCCGCGCCAGATCCATATAGAGGGTTGTCTGGTTAGGCTCGATATCGAGCGCCTGTTGGTAAGCCGCAATTGCTTCCCCCGTCGAGCCACGCCAGTAAGCGTCCTCGCCTTGGGAAACGTAGAAAGCGGCGGAAGGGGTGGGCGTCGGCATGGGTGTTGGGGCGACGCTGGGCGTGAAAGGCTCCGCAAATTCGACCATCGTCCGATACCCAAAGTATGCACCGGTCCCCAAGATAGTGAAGATGATCAGAACGCGGACCCAACGAAAGCTCCGTCGCTGTCTGAAGAGCTCCTTGTCTGACTTTAGATACATAGTTCGTGTGGGTTAAGCTGTTAGCTTGACTGATAGCTCATGTAGGTCAAGCTGTTAGCTTGACTCGTAGTTCGTGCATGATACTACAACATGCCCGCGCGGGTGTACCAATCCCACGCTTCCTCAATCGCGGCGCGCGCAGAGACCACCGGGAAGCCGAGCTCGCGCACGGCTTTGCTCCCATCAAAGTACATGTCCCTGACGCTCAAGTCAGCCTGAACCGCCGCAGCGGGATACGGGAACCCCAGGGCACGAGAGACCAGCCACGTGACCTCGACAGGCAGCCGAATCATCGCCTTGGGGAGCGTACACAGAGGTGCTCGCCCACCGACAACAGACGCGGTGAGTCGCAGAAGCGCAACGTGCCTGATATTCTCCCCGTTGAGGATATATCGCTCACCGGCCACGCCACGCTCCGCGGCCAATACGTGTCCGAGGCCAACCGCGCCGCCGGAAACCACTCCCATCCCGCCGGGAGGAGCCACCAGGAACATGCCACGTTTGACCAGACGCAGGATCTCGCCGCCGATGAAGTTGACGTCCCGGCGCCCGATGACCGAGGCGGGATTCACACAGAGGACGTCCTGCCCGGCAGCGACGGCCCTGGCCACCTCTGCTTCGACAAGGAGCTTGCTGTGAGCGTAGTGAAACCGCGCGGGCCGCCGGTGATAGCATGAGGACTCATCCAACCGCCGACCTGCGCAAACAGGAACACCCAGCGGCGCGACAGAACTGGTCACGACGACACGCCGCACACCGGCGCCGCTGGCAGCAGCCAACACATTGCGCGTACCGGTCACATTGACCGCATAGAGCTGCTCGAGCGAATTGCGCCAGTACTGCGAGATGGCAGCAGCATGAAAGACCAACGCGCAGCCATCCATCGCTACTTCAAGAGAGCGCCCATCGAGGAGATCGCCCATCGCATCCTCATAGGAGAGCCCATCCAACGCATCGAGGCGGGATGTGGCACGGCGCAGCACGCGGACGCGATAGCCGCGAGCCAGCAAGGCCTCAGCGATGTTGGCGCCGACACAACCGGTAGCCCCTGTGACGAGAGCACGCATGATCGACTAGGCCTGTGGATCTGGGGTGCCGGCTAGCTCAGGAAGGCAGCCTGGTACCAGGCCCAGAAGCGCGCCAATCCTTCCTCGACCGTCACGCACGGGTCGTAGCCAAGTAGCTCACGCGCCTTCGTCACGTCCGCGTACGTCGTCTTGGGTTCGCTTGCCGGAGCCGGCGGGGTCTCCATCATCGCCCGCTTACCCACCAACTGCTCGATGAGTTCTACGAAATCGGCCATCCGTACCGGCTGCCCTCGGCCAAGATTGATCTGCTCGTATCCCAGGGGACGCTCCAACGCGCAGATAACGCCCTTCACGATGTCGCCGACATAGGTCCAGTCGCGGAACATCTCGCCGGCGTCGAAGAGCTTGAAGACTTGGTCGTTGACGATGCTGTCCGTGATGATGAAGGGCATCATATCCGGCCGACCGCGCTCGCCATAAACGCTGAAGAAGCGAAGCGCTGTGAAGGACAGATCAAACAAGTTGTGGTAGGTATACCCCATCAACTCGCCCGCGATCTTGGAAGCAGGGTAGGACGCCAGCGGCTTGCCAAGGGGATCATCCTCACGGAAGGGAAGCCGTTTCGTGGCTCCGTACACCGACGATGTGGACGCGAACACTACGTGGGGAACGCCGTTGATGCGGGCCGCCTCCAGCACGTTGACCGTGCCGCGTATGTTGACATCCGTGTAAAGGGGCGCACGCGGAATCGAGTAGCGAACACCGGCCATCGCGGCAAGATGAGCCACTGCATCGAAGCGGCCCGCTGCGAAGACCGCGTTGACCCCGGCCTCATCACGCAGATCGATCTCGTGCATCTCGAACCGCTCAAAGGCCGAGAGCACCGCACCATTGGCCCGCTTGCGCGCCGGATCGTAGTAGTCGTTGAAGTTGTCGAGCCCCGCTACCGTATGGCCCTGTTTCAGCAAAGTCTCAGCCAGGTTGCTGCCGATGAACCCGGCCGCGCCGGTCACCAACACCCGCATCACCGCCCTCCTTCTATGCCTAAGAACCTGCGAACCCCAGGGGTCGCGCCGTCGGATACATGGATATCCTGGACGTTCAACTGCAAGTTGATCCGGCCATTCCATTCATTCAACTCCAGCCGGTAAGCAAGATCGATCCACGACGGGAGACGGCCGATCCAGTGTCCCTGACGGAACGCGATGGCATCCCACGATCGACCGGATGCATCCGCTACATAGAGCTTCAGATGCCGACCTTCCACGCCGACAGCACGCGCGCTGAGCACACGAACGTGCCGGCTGACGAACACGGGGACGGCGTTTCCGAAGCCAAAGGGCTGCAGCTGCTCAATTTGTTTATAGAGCTCCCACGACAGGTCCGCCAGCGGTACCTCGGCATCAATTGACAGCGTCGGAATCAGGACAAGATCCCTCAACTGCGCCTCCGCCAGCGCCACAAGGCGTGATTCCAGCTCACCAAGCCTTGAGGTCTGTACCGTGAAGCCTGCCGCAGCAGCGTGCCCACCGTGGCGCTCAAGGAGCCCTTCAAACGTGTCGAGCGCCTCAGTAATGTTGAACTCTGGGATGGACCGCGCAGAGCCTTTGCTGTAGTCGTCCTGTATAGAGACCACGACGGCGGGCCGGTAGTATTCATCCACCAACCGGCTGGCTGCCAGCCCGACAACGCCCGAGGGGAAGCTGTCCGATGCCGCAAAGATCAATGCGGGCAGAACATCGCGGGCCACAACGATGTCACGGGCACCTTCGTGCACCTCAGTCGTGATCTCACGACGCATCTGGTTCAGCGTATCGAGTTCCTGTGCCAACGGCAGGGCCGAAGCCATGTCAGGCGCGAGCAGCAGGTCCAGTGCAATGCTCGCTTCGCCGATCCGGCCAGCCGAGTTCAAGCGCGGCGCGAGAACGAAACCAATGGTCTTGGTGGTGACCTTTCCGGGTTCAGCGCCGGCGATGCGCAGCAGCGCGCTCAGGCCCGGGCGGTGGCCGGAGTTGATCTTGCGGAGGCCCCGGGACACCAGCGCGTGATTCTCACCTCTCAACGGAACCATATCCGCGACGGTGCCTAGAGCGACGAGCTCGAGCAGAGCTTCCTCCGAGAACTCACTCTGCGTCGTAGGCAACGGCACATCCTGGTTAGCAGCGATCAGGGCCTGCGCCAACTTGAATGCGACGCCAACGCCGGCCAGCTCTCTGAAAGGGTACGTACTGCCCGGACGCTTGGGATTGATCAGAGCATCCGCGGGCGGGATCGTGCTTCCGAGCTGATGGTGATCTGTGACGACGACGCGCATCCCTAGGTCGCGGGCCAGAGCAATCTCATCGACGGAGCGGGTCCCGCAGTCAGCTGTGATCAACAGCCCCGTGCCAAACTGAGCCAGAGTGCGAACAGCCTCGAGGTTCAGGCCGTAGCCCTCGTCCTGCCGACTCGGGATATAGGGCTCGACGTGGGCCCCCATCGTCTGCAGAGTCTCCACCAACACAGCAACAGCCGTGACCCCGTCAACGTCGTAGTCACCATAGATGACAATTCGCTCTTCCTGAGCAATCACGTGGCGGACCACGGCAACGGCCTCTGCCATGCCCTCCAACTCCAACGGATCACCGAGAGGTGCCTCGCGACTGAGATAGACATCGACCTCTCGCGGCAGCCGTACCCCACGATTGTAGAGCACCTGTGCTGCCGCCGGATGCATCTGCGGCAAGCCGTCGATGAAGTCGGCAGGCGCCGGCATCACGATCCGCCATCGCTTACTACCCAGGGAATCGAGTGTCATGTGCTCTACCTTTGCCGATGTCAACATATGAAAAGCCCGGCCCCTGTGGCCGTTGCACCAACGAAACGGGGCAGTTTGATCTACCAATCCAGCGCGCTAGTATACCACGCCGCATAAGGCAAGCAAAAAGCGGCTTCCTTTGTGGAAGCCGCTTTCCTTCAGCCTCAGCCAGACCTTTGCGAAACACCTAATCTCAAGGGAATCGCGTGGTTGATCAGATTTCAGCCCAAACGCCTGTCCGAGTGGGAGTCCAGAATACCCAACCGGGCACCCCACACTATGACCGCCCACCGCGAACGCTCAAACGCGGAACTATAACTGCACAAATGTGATCCTGCGCTACACCACGGGTTTCTCGATCCATCCCTGGCTGACGCAGAAATCTGTCACGACAGGCACGGTGATCCAGTTACCCTGGTAGGACTGAATCGCCAGGTAGATAACGTAGACCAGCAGAGCCAAGCCGGTGAAGCAGCCAACTACAACAGCCGAAAGTATCGCCGAGATCGCGTAGCCAACCACGCTGACAACCAGAGCTTGAATGGCATTGTACTTGATGAACGGGCGCACCTTCTTGTCTTCGAGCAACAGCACAATGATCGGAACGAACGGCGCGAAAATCCAGGATAGTAATGCCCAAAGCTTATCGTCGTCGGTGATCCCCACCTGGGGTTGCGGATTGATGTCTGCCATAGTGCTCTCTCCTTTAGCTAAATGGGGCCATTGGGTACCAGTGAAGTAGTTTGGCCAGGCTTCGATTTCTATTGTAGAAGCAATGGAAGGAGAAGTCAAGCGTACCGCCAGACAGGACCTCGCCCTGTCGCGTGGATGCCCCCGGGAGACTCCTGCGGTATAATGCCTCTATGACGTTACCTGACACAAACACAGAGAGACTCAGCGCCGGCGGACACGGCGTCGTCGTCGGCTTGAGCGGTGGCGTTGATAGCGCGGTGGCCGCTGCCCTGCTGTTGGAGCAAGGCTACGAAGTGCACGCCGTTGCCCTTGAGATGTGGCGTGCGGAAACCCGCACTGAGGAACTGGCTATGCCTGCAGTAGAGGTTGCTGACCACCTCGGCATCCCGTTGGTTGTGCGAGACCTGAAGGACACCTTCTACAGCCGCATCGTCACGCCATTTCTCGACGACTACACCCGCGGACAGACACCCAACCCCTGCGTGTTCTGCAATCCCACGCTCAAATTCGCGACGCTAATTGAGGAAGCGAGCAGACTTCAGGCATCGTGGATCGCCACCGGGCACTATGCACGCGTGGTCCGCACCGAGGACGGCGTGAGTCACCTGCTCCGGGGCGTAGCCTCAGCCAAAGACCAGAGCTATGCGCTCTACCGGCTGACCCAGGACCAGCTGCAGCGGCTGCTGTTGCCCCTGGGTAATCTTGAGAGCAAGGCGCACGTGCGGGAGATTGCTCGGCACTATAGCTTGCCCAGCGCGGAAACCAGCGACAGCCAGGACCTCTGCTTTGCCGTGGGCACCAGTTACCAGGAGCTGATCGCCACACTGCGACCCTCCGCACTGCAACCCGGCCCGATCTACGATGAGAGCGGCAACCACCTGGGAGACCACAACGGGCTCCCCCTCTACACCATCGGGCAGCGGAGTGGTCTGGGAATCGCGGCGCCGCAGCGACTCTACGTCCTGCAACTGGATCCTGGCGAGAACGCGATCACCGTCGGGCCGAGGGCCAGTCTGGCCAAAGAGACGTGCATCATCGGCGACGTCACATTCGTGGCCGGACGTGCACCCGGTCGCACGTTCGAAGCCTTGACGCGGATTCGCTATCGGGCACCGCTGTCACCGGCTTCTGTCACTCTCAAAGACAATGATACCGCTGAGATCGCGTTTCATACACCGCAGTATGGGGTTGCTCCCGGGCAATCACTCGTGCTCTACCACGAGGAAGAGATGCTGGGGGGTGGCGTCATCGCGACATAGTCGCGCCGTGACGTAGCCGAAGTCCACACTAAGGAGATCCATCATGCCCGTGTTTTTTGATGTTGAAACCCAGAACACCTTCCAGGAAGTGGGAGGCCGCTACCCCGAGCGCTTGAAAATCTCCGTGGCCGTCACCTTCGATACGGCTGACAACGCCTTCCACCGTTACCTGGAAGCCGAGACCGCACAATTGGCCCAGGACCTTAGCCAGGCGGACCTGGTCGTCGGCTACAATCTGTACGGCTTCGATTACCCGGTGCTCCAGCAGTACAGCCAGCGCGTCACACTCGCCGAGCTCCCCACCGTGGATATGATGGTCGAGATCCAGAAGCGGTTGGGGTTCCGATTGAAGCTTGATTCGATCGCCACCGCCACCCTACAGGTCGGCAAGAGCGCCGATGGCCTGCAGGCTGTGCGCTGGTGGCGTGAGGGGCGCGTCGAGGAGATCTTGCAATACTGCCAGCAGGACGTCGAGGTGACACGCCGGGTCTACGAGTTCGGCAGACAGTACCGCTACATCCAGTACTACGATCGCCAGTACCGTATCAAAAAGGTGCCGGTGGCGTGGTGACGAGGATGTGCAGGCACGGAGTCATCTGAGCTTTTCTCTCCGCATGTTGAAGTTGCTGCCTCGGAAATGGCCCACCGGCTGCTGGGACCTGGGTCTCAGCAGCGGCCCTGCGCAGATCCAGCAAGAGCGACCTGATTCGTGCATGGTGTCCCCAGTGAGCACGCAGTCTGACCCAGCTGAACTCCAGCGAACCACGAAGGCGTCTATGACCGGAAGAGAGCCGCACTGGGGTGCGGCGGTCCCAGGGGCAGGCCGAACTCCAGCGACAGCACGAAGACATCTGTGGACCGAAAGCATTCTGATGCCCGGCGTCTCGCCCGCATCCTTGCTCGTACAGCCGGAGCGTGCGAGACACTCGGTCCACAGAGATCCGCCATTCTCGGAATGCACCCCATATTCGCTCGCGCACACCACGCAACCATGAAAATACTATCGCGAATCCACGGAGTTCGCCAGATAGCCGGGCACGACAGCCTGTCCTCGCAGGGGAGCCCGGCCTACATGCAGATCTT
>JAGHDT010000017.1 GCA_021159805.1 Anaerolineae bacterium | reverse complement strand
TAACGGTCAACCTGCGGCAGAGGTAGGCATCATCGTCAGCGTCACGCACAAGGTCGCAGCGATGAAGCTAGCGATGCAGGACCTGATACCGAGGGAGCTGGAAGGGGTTCGGGTATGGGTCGAGGAGATCGGCCGGCCACACGCAGGAAACGATGCGGAGCCTGGAGTAGATTGACAACCGGCTCCCAGTAAGATCTGTGAGGAAAGGAAGACACCACCTATGGAGCCCCATATCGACTATGGCATTCTGGACGATGCACGGCAAATATACAAGGATGTCGTTAACGAACTCTTCCAACGCAAAAACGTCGTGGCCTGCGGTCTGGGGTACAAGATCACGTCAGGAAAACCCACCGGCAAGCTCAGTCTGGTGGTCTCCGTCACCCACAAGGTGCCGGCCGTGGAGCTGACATCGGAGGATCTGATCCCCCCATCCGTCTCGGGGCTGGAGACAGACGTTGTCGAGACCGGTCGGATCCGCGCGCTGACGGCGAAGGATCCCCGGGCGCGTTGGCGCCCTGCACAGCCCGGCATCTCGATCGGCCACCGGGATATTACCGCGGGCACCTTCGGACTCCTGGTGCAGCGCGAAGGCCAAGCCCACATCCTCAGCAATAACCACGTCCTGGCCGACATCAATGCGGCCGACCTTGGCGATCCTATCTACCAACCGGGATCGGCCGACAGCGGCACCAGCGATGACCGGATCGCCACACTCTCGGACTTCGAGCCCATTAGCTTCGGTGATGCGGCACCCACCTGCCGCATCGCTAAGACGCTGGCCAGCGGTCTCAACTGGATGGCGCGCATCACAGGCTCGACGCACCGGCTGCAGACAATCCAGGCAGCCCCCTCACTCAACCGGATGGATGCGGCGCTCGCGCTGCCGGACCAGCCGGATCTGGTCATACCGGAGATCGTCGGCATAGGGATGCCCACGGGGGCCGCAGAACCTGTGTTGGGCCAGGAGGTCCAGAAGATGGGGCGCACCTCAGGGCTGACGAAGGGGACGATCTCGCAGATCAGCGTCACGGTTAACGTCAACTACGCCGACCGGACCGCGCGGTTCACCGACCAGATCTTCACCACGCCGATGAGCAGCCCGGGAGACTCAGGCTCCAGCATTCTGAATGTGGAACGCCAGGTCGTGGGCCTGCTCTTCGCAGGATCCGAGCGCGTCAGCATCTTCACGCCCATCCAGCGGGTGCTGGATCGCTTCGAGGTTGACGTCATCACGGTGTAAGAGGAGAATCAAACTTACAACTTGTCCCCCCAAGGGGAGTTGGATCTACGACAGAGCATCCAGTACCGCAAGCGCGCGAACCGTCACCCAGGGATTCGGCTGACCGATCTCGCCGACAGCGCACCACAAGCGTCCCGGCACGTGCTCCAGAGGCCAGTCACCGGATGGCAGTCGCCGATCCGCCAACCAGTCGACGGCGAGGGGCGGAATGAGCGCCGGCACGCCGGCCTCAACACACGCCGCCATCAGCGTCAACAAATCCGGTTCGAGTGCCACTGGAAAGGTCAACGCCGCCTCCGGCAGCGCAGGCACCCGATCAGGCCAGTCTATCTGCTCCCAGATTGCCGTGTGACCCGGGCAGAGGTCGCGCTGCCAGGCAGCAGCTGCGCGAGTAGACCACACCGCGTCGGCGGTTGCTACCCGATCAGAGTCTATCTCCTCACTCACCCACCGCCACGAAACTGACCAGTCCGCCGCGTCCTGAAGCCCGAATCTGGCGACGGCCCACAGAAAAGCGCCGGTCAGCGCCAGCGACTGCCCAGGGGTGCCGCGCCGTAGATGGAAGGCACCCGCATCATCGAGATTATCCCGGCGCATCACCTCAATGGCACGCACCACCTCAGGGATCAGCCCCACCCCGAACTGCGCCAGAAAGAGCACCTGCCACAGTGTAGCCCGATAGCGGGGTGAGATGCCGAGACCGGGATGCATCCAGTGACCGGCAGGATACTGCGCCGCCAGTATGTCACGCACCGGCGGCACCTTCGCAATCAGCGCCCGGCTTTCTGCTACTTGTGGATCGCTAGCGGGCCACCCGCCCAGCGCCAATAACGCACACACCCGCACCGATGGGTGCGGGTGCGTCATCATCCTCTGCTTGACGTCCATCGTCAATCATCCGTCAGCCAATAATGCGGCCCAGGTTATGCAGATTCTTATCTGGGTGTTTGTCCCCATTCCGAAACGCGCCCTCAGCCAATCCAGGCGTCACGGTCTTCCCCGATTTGCCATTTGCTAATTTGCCAATCTAGCTTCTCCCTCAGACCTTGTCGACCTGGCCCCCATCGTCGCTATCGGCGTCAGCGCCGGCACTGGAGACCTCCTCCACCGGCACACTGTCGTCGCTAAGCACCTCTCGGCGAATCAGGACCTCGATCTTGTCAGCAAACTCTGGGTTATCCTTCAGATAGAGCTTGGCATTCTCGCGGCCCTGAGCGAAATTCTCCTCTTCGAAGTAGTAGTAAGAACCGCGCTTGTCCACGATGTCGAGTCCCAACCCTACATCCAACAGATCGCCCTCGTGGCTAATGCCCTCGCCGAACATAATATCAAACTCAGCGATGCGGAACGGAGGGGCGACCTTGTTCTTGGTCACTCGGATGCGGGTTGCCTGGCCGACGACCTCGCCCTGATACTTGATAGACTTGATCCTGCGAACATCAAGACGGACCGAAGCATAGAACTTCAGTGCGCGGCCACCACTGGTGGTCTCTGGAGAACCGAAGAGCACACCGATCTTCATGCGCAGCTGGTTGGTGAAGATTATCACGGCGTTACTCTGCTTGATCACGCCGGAGAGCTTGCGCAGCGCCTGGCTCATCAAGCGCGCCTGGAGACCGGGATGGGAGTCGCCCATCTCACCCTCGATTTCAGCCCGCGGGACCAGCGCCGCGACGGAATCGATCACGATCACGTCTACCGCACCGCTGCGAACCAGGGCTTCGGCGATCTCCAATGCCTGCTCCCCGGTGTCAGGCTGGGAGATGTAGAGGCTCTCGATATCCACACCACACTTCGCCACATAGCGCGGGTCCAGTGCGTGCTCCATGTCGATGAAGGCAGCGACGCCGCCCCGCTTCTGTGCCTGAGCGACAACGTGCTGGCAGACCGTCGTCTTGCCAGAACCCTCGGGGCCATAGACCTCCGTAATCCGGCCACGGGGCAGGCCGCCGACGCCAAGCGCTATGTCCAGGGCCAAACACCCCGTGGGAATAACCTCCACATCCAGATGCGACGTATCACCCAGCCGCATCAAGGCGCCATCGCCAAAACGACGCTTGATCTGTGCAACAGCCTGCTCTAGTGCCTTCCCACGCCCATCCACCATTGTGTTCCTCCCTCGCTTACTCTATCGGGTGAATCAAGGCGGCGATACGCGCGCCCTGAGGTACCTGGGTAACGAGACTGATCAGTTCTATGATAGCACACATGTTCTACAAAAGCAATGCTGTTCACGCATCTCAAATGACGAGCACAGCTATTATCATCCCGATCACCGCCGCTGCTCGAGAGCAGCGCAGTTCAGGCCACCACGACCCGCAATGGAACCCCAGATCGGCGGATGTCCTGAGTCTGCTCAGGCGTGATCCGTCTTAAGCATAGAAGGCGGAGCTTTGCTCGCGCTGGAATGTGCCAGCGCATTGCCTGACGGCGACCTAGACTGCCGATGCGCACACAGGTTTCTGACAGTATGTCATCAGTAGCGGGTCCGGCCCGCAACCTGAGCTGAACAAGAGCTCAGCAAGGATCTTGTGAAACCAGCGCCGGCATAGTAGCATCATCGGATTCTTCGCTCCCTTGCCTTGCCGTGTGCAATGACCATGAGCCACTCAGTATGACCACGCTATCTGATGGACAGCTACTAGCCACCGGACACTTTCGTGAGCGGCAGGCTTTCTCGATCCGCCCTTCGCTACCGTCATTTCGAGCGAAGTCTTCGCAGTCGAGAAATCTCAAACTATTGGGCGTGCAAGATTCCTCGACTTCGCCCTCCGTCCGCTACGCTTCGGGCTACGCTCGGAATGACGGAGTGCCCAGCGATTTCAAACAGTGTCCGGCAGCTAGGGACAGCTATTCAGATGCCCACGCTCTCACTTCCGCCCCCGCGAACGGCGGGAACCACCCTTTGGACGATCGCTTGAGCGACCGGCACCACCCAGATAGGGCCGCGCCTGGATATCCTGAATGGTGCACCGTGAGGTATCCGCAAACCGGATGCTGATCTTCGGGTC
>JAGHDT010000146.1 GCA_021159805.1 Anaerolineae bacterium | reverse complement strand
GAGCGGGCAAGATGTGAGCATTCTGATGCACGCAATCCAACATCCGGAAAGCGTGGCTTTCACAGCCGGGCTGTGTGCGGCGGCGCTTCGGCGCGCGATGAACACGTCAGCAGGCAGATCACCCGTCTCCTTGATTCCAGTCGATGGATCATTGGCTATGTCTGCGTTTGCTCTAGACTCCTGAACCAGGTGTTTCACCAATCCATGCCACGACCTTGGCCTCCAATAGGTCGAGCGGGACACCGCCATCCTCCAGCAAAATCCGATGGAAATCACGCACGTCGAAGTAGTGTGCCAGCTCAGACTCAGCCCGGTCGCGAAGCTCGCGAATCTTGATCTCGCCCATCTTGTACGCCAGGGCCTGGCCAGGCCAGCCGATATACCGGTCGATCTCGTTGGTGATATTGAGCGTGGACAACGCGGTATTCTCAGCCATATAGTCAATAGCCTGCCGGCGGGTCCAGCCAAGCGCGTGCATCCCCGTGTCGACGACGAGGCGGGCTGCGCGCCACATCTCGAAGACAAGGCGTCCGAAATCGCTGTAGGGATCCTGGTAGAATCCCATCTCGATTCCCAAACGCTCCGAATAGAGCGCCCACCCCTCGATGAAGGCCGTGATGTCGCCAAACCTGCGGAAGTTGGGCAGATCCAGTTCCATTTGCAGAGCCAGCTGCAGGTGATGTCCCGGAACTGCCTCGTGGAGTGAGAGCGCTTCGTACTCGTAGAGCGGGCGGCTCCCCAACCCATAGGTGTTGACGTAGTAGGTGCCAGCGCGAGAGCCGTCCCCGGCGCAGGGGAAGTAGTAGGCAGTGGTCGACCTAGGCGCGGCGTAGGCCGGGATCTCGCGAATACCGTACGGCGTTCGGGGCAACAGGCTGAAGAGCTTAGGTAATTCACCGTCGATCCGCTTGGAGATCAGCGCGACGTATTGCAGCAAGGCTTCAGGCGTATCCAGATAGAACCGCGGATCTGTGTGCAGGAATTCAAGGAACGCCGGCAAATCACCTTCGAAACCCACACCGGCGACAACGCCGGCCATCTCCTCACGAATGCGCTGTACCTCGCTGAGACCGATGGCGTGCACCTCCTCCGGCGAGATGTCCAATGTCGTATATCGCCTCACACAGTGCTCATAATAGGCCCGACCATCGGGCAGCGCACTGGCGCCGATCTCATCGCGGGCCGCCGGGATGTAGGTCTCCGTCAGAAAGTCCAACAATGCCTGATACCCCGGCGCCACTGAGCCGAGAATGGCCTCCGTCGCTGCAGCCTGCAGCCGTACGCGATCCACCTCGCCGACCCCCGCAGGGAAGGCCTGGAATGGCCCAAAGAAGACACTGTCAGTAGGGTCGATGACGATATGCGGTGTCAGGGCATCCTCGATACCCACCATCGCAATGCGTGGCGCCATCACGCCGGCAGCCATCCCGGCGCGCATCAGGGCGATATGCTCCTCAGCATAGGCTCTAAAGGCCACCAACCGCGCCAGATAAGCTTCGTAGTCCTGCACAGTGTTGAACGGCGCGGTGTTCTGTGTATCGGGAAAGAAAATGTGGAACCCGGATTGTGCCGTAACCGGCATCAGATAGGCACGGAACTCATAGTCAGCGATGCGATCCCGCAATACCCGCGCGAAGATGTCATAATCCAACCAGTCGCTCCCCGGCAGCGCCGCGCGATCCATCGCCTCCAGACGATCCAGAAAGCTGCGCGCTTGCGATAGGCGCTGCTCATAGGCTTCAACCGACACCGACGGCAGACAATCGTCGAAGCGGTGATCGCCGCACTCCGTGGCGAAAAGCGGGTCATCCCGCATCCGAGCTTCCCACTCATCGGTCAACAGCAGGCGGAACTCCTGTGAAGCACTCTGTCGGGCAGATTCAGGACTGGACATGGATATCTCCTGTGGAAGAATGGAAGAATGACAGAATCAGCGAATGGGAGAATGGCGATTCTATGGTTCGCTGATGTTCTATTCTTCTGATCCTTTGCCTTCTTGGCGGCTTTGCGTGGGCTAATCTGACCACATCACAAGACGCCCTACGAAAGCGTCGCTGTCCGCAGGATCAGCCGGTCCTCGGTCCAATTATCACGGTACCACGTACACGCCTCAAACCCGTCGTTCAGCGCGGCCATACGAGTCTCCAGCATCGCGCGGAATCGCTCCATCACGCTGGCATACGCGGGGCTCTGTGCCAGATTCACCATCTGGTAGGGATCCGCTACGTTGTCAAAGAGCAACGCGTTGTCGAAGAGCAACGCCTCAGCATCCGAACGGTAAATAGCATAGGTGTACTGCTTGGTCCGCAAGGCTCGCCACTCGTGCCCGTCCTCCCAGATCGCCGTGGCACCGGTACACTCCATCAACGCGGCGGCGGGCTCCGGGCCCGGTCTGCCGACCACGCAATGGCTCAGATCCATGCCCTCGACCTCATCGGGGATCGGCAGGTTGAGGAGCGAGAGCAGCGTGGGCATAATATCAGGCGTGTTCAGGCACACATCGCTCTCCTGCCCGGCTGGGGTGTGCCCCGGCCAACGCATCAAGAAGGGCACGCGCACAGCCTCATCATAGAAGATGTTCTTGGCACGCCGCCCGTGCGCACCAAAAAGCTCGCCGTGGTCGGAGGTAAAGACCAGGACCGTGTCCTCACGCAGCCCCAGCGCGTCGATAGCTGCGAGCAGGCGCCCGATGTTCCAGTCGAGGTTCGCCGTCATCGCATAGTAAATCCGCATCCACTCGGTAATCTGCGCGCGCTCCTCATCGCTGAGCCGCGCCCACGCATCGGCGTGGGCATCGTTCTCCTCACCGTAGTTCGGCGGCAGCTGGAACTCTACGTCGCTGAAAGCCTCCAGGTATCCCGCCGGCACATTCTCCGGACCCCAGGGATCGTGCGGCGTACCGTAGGAGAGGAACATCGCGAAGGGCTTCTGCAAGTCGGCCGCGGCGCGCAACCGCTCGATCGCCAGATCTGTCTGGCCATCGGGCTCATAGCCCTTCAGCGTGATCTTCTCCGGGCTGTCGGTGTGATAGTAGGCGTCTACATACTCGTGGTGAAAGTTGTAGACCGCCCAGTAGCCGTCAAAGCCCAACCGGTCCGGACCCGGCGGCGTGTAGGAGTTCTCTGCAT
>JAGHDT010000583.1 GCA_021159805.1 Anaerolineae bacterium | reverse complement strand
CTGTCAGGCGGCGTCCCGATCCAGGACTTCGGCCAGCCGCTCGGATTCGGCCAGCGCACGAGTACCGCCAACCACGTCCGCGGATGGGCCCACACCTACCGGCGCCATCGTGCTGGCTGAGCGTCCACGGCGCCACAGGCGCACCGCCAAGGCCACCGCCCACGGCCCAGCCACCACCAGCGCAAGATAAGGGCCCACCGGCAGAAGCCCCGGACCGCCCAGCCGATCTAGATTCAGCAAGATCACGGAGAGCGAACTCCAGACCGTGAGAAAGTTTGGCCATGCGTCTGCAGCGTGCAACAATCCCAGACCCGGCGTGCGCGCCCGCGTCACCGGCCAGAAGAGATTACAGCCCATATGGCCAAGCTGGTCCTCAAGGACGTGCGCGGCAAACCCTAGAGCAGTGACGCCGCCACAGAGCCAGACAGCCGGCAGCCCCCAAATCACGCCACAGAACAGACCTGCACACAGCCCGACGGCCAAAGCCAACGGCAGGCTGTGCGTCCAGCGATGGTGCCAATCAAGGAAGCTGATCGCCAGCCGATCACCCTCTCGTACGAACTTGAAGCTCGGTCCGGTGAAGATGTCGATATGGTAGATGCGGCGATAGGCGTGCACCATCGGGAACGCCAGCTTGCGCACGGCCCACGCGGTATCCGGCGGTTCGGAACTTGGCACACGCTGTTGGCCCGTATCAACCACCGGCCCGACGCGGACGGCCACCGTGCTTTGGTCCGGATCAATACGGATGGTATAGCGGCGCCACAGATCGGCTCCCAGCCGTACCGTATGCACCACCACGCGGCGGAGCTCGCGACTCTCATACGCATCGTCCATCGTCTGGACAAACTGGGCAACAATCGCCTCAGCCGCCGCATTGCCACCCTCGCTCCCCGGATCGATCTCCACATCGTACCGCGTCCAGAAACGGACAAAGCGAAAATCCAGCAGATCCGGCAGGAGCCCACCTACCCCGCCCAGGACGGGCAGCAACGAGCCGGCGCGTGCTAACGCGACCACCTCCGGGAAGCAGGTAGCCAGAGCGACACCGGTGAGGAAATGCGCGATACCTTTCATATCATAGCTTAGCAATTGTGGATTGCGCACGGAGAAATGGAAGTTGAGGGTTGAAGATTAGGAGAGAGCGTATGGGCGCACCCCAGCTTCATTATAGGTTGTGGGGAAGAACGCGCAATGAGTACCAGGCTCACGGCTGGGATCGCCGCACCCCAGTGCGGCTCTCTTCTGTACGTTCTTGGTGAGATGACGCATCACCCACCAGCTCCACAGAGCGCTGAAGCGAAAGATCCTGCGTCCCAAGAACGTGCGCTACTGAGGCCCCAGATCCCTCACAATCGCGATGTGTTGAGCAGGTGCACATAGCCCGTTCGGGATGACAGATGCGTTCGAAACCTCGGGCTGACACGTCGGCAGGTCGGATAGCCACGTGCCGAACCCGCCACATGGCCCTTGCCGACACTAGGGTGGATAATTTAGAATATGATCATATAATCAACTGACATTTTGCGGATAAAGATGATGAAAATCAACGAATTCAAGGACGATGAGCAAAGGAAATGTCTATGACTGAGACCAAGACCATCACCACAGACCGAAAACAGCTGGACTTTGCGGTGCAGGGAATGACATGCGCTTCGTGCGTCAACCACGTGCAGAAGGCGCTCAGTCGCGTGGATGGCGTTCACGAGGTCAACGTCAATCTCGCCACTGAGCAGGCCTCCCTGTGGCTCGACCCCAACGTGCCCACCGGAGATCTGGTGCAAGCAGTGCGGGAAACAGGCTATGAGGTGACAACCGATACGATGGATCTGGCTATCGGCGGCATGACGTGTGCGGTGTGCGTTGGCCATGTGCAGAAAGCCCTTAGCAGGGTGCCGGGGGTCGTCGAAGCCAACGTCAACCTGGCGACGGAAAAAGCTACGATTACCTTTGTGCCGGGCGTGGCTGGGATGGCCGAGTTCGAGGCCGCTGTCTCGAGGGCCGGCTACGAGACCATCGCGCGCACCGACCCCGCAGCCGACATAGCCGAGGCGGCGCGCGATCTTCATGATGAAGCCGAGCGCAAGATGGCAGAAGCCCGGCGGCGGATGTCGATCGCCTGGGTCTTCACAGGCGTGATCTTGGTCTGGATGATCCCCGAGATGTTCTTTGGGATTGCCTGGCCCAACGGCACCGTCTTCAATCTCGGCATGATCGTGCTCGCACTCCCCGTGCTCTTCTGGATCGGTCGCAAGACCTACAGCAGCGGTGTGCGCGCCGCGCTCCACGGGTACGCCAACATGGATACCTTGATCACCCTCGGCACCGGCGCGTCGCTCCTGACCGGTCCGGCGTCCTTCTTCGCCCCTGTCGCCAACTATGCCGGGGTTTCGGCGATGATCATGGCGTTTCATCTCACTGGGCGGTACATTGAGGAGAGCGCCAAAGGGCGCGCCTCCCAGGCCATCCGCAAGCTATTGGAGCTGGGCGCCAAAACGGCGCACGTAGAGCGGGACGGCGTTGAAGCGGAGATCCCGATTGACGCCGTGCGGGTAGGCGACGTGATGGTCGTCCGCCCGGGTGAGAAGATCCCGACCGACGGTGTGGTCGTCTTCGGCGAGAGTGCCATAGATGAGTCGATGGCTACGGGGGAATCCATGCCCGTGACCAAACGCAGTAGCGATGAGGTCATTGGAGCAACCGTCAATCAAGAGGGGCTGCTCAAGATTCGGGCGACCCGCATCGGCAAGGACACCTTCCTCGCACAGGTGGTCAAGCTGGTCGAACAGGCTCAAGGCACTAAAGTGCCCATCCAGGCTTTTGCCGATAGCGTGACGGCCGTCTTCGTGCCGGTTATTGTCGTTATCGCAGTGCTCACCTTCGCCTCACGTCTCCTCCTCCCGGAGGCTACTCAGGCGCTGACCACCTTGGGATCCTTCCTGCCCTGGGTCAACCCGAATCTGGGCACCTGGACGTTGGCCATCGTATCGATGGTCGCGGTATTCGTGATTGCCTGTCCCTGTGCCCTGGGGCTGGCCACCCCCACTGCTTTGATGGTGGGCAGCGGTATGGGTGCCGAACACGGCATCCTCATCCGCAATGGCGCAGCCATCCAGACGCTCAAGAACGTCAACCTGGTGGTTTTCGACAAAACCGGCACCATCACCAACGGGAAACCCGACGTCACCGACATACAAATGGTACCGGGCACCGCGCTCACGGAGCAAGAACTCCTAGCGCTGGCAGCCGGCGTTGAGCGCGGCTCCGAGCATCCCCTGGGGAGGGCAGTTGTGGCCCGGGGTGAGGCCGAAGGGTTGAGTCTCGGCGAGCCAATCGGATTCAAAGCCATACGGGGAAAGGGCGTCGTCGCCCAGATTGACGGCATACACGTACAGATCGGATCCAGGCGGATGATGGAGGAAGCTGGGATCTCCACAACCGCTGTGAATGCCATAACAGAGGAACTTGAGAACCAGGGCAAGACCACGATGCTCATCGCAGTAGACCTGGAACTCCAGGGACTGATCGCTGTCGCCGATACCCTCAAGAAAGATTCGGCGCAGGCCATCGCTGAGCTGCAGCGCTTGGGCGTGCAGACGGCTATGATCACCGGCGACAATCAACGCACCGCCAACGCGATCGCTAACAGCGTGCACATCGACCACGTCGTGGCCGAAGTGCTGCCCGAAGGAAAAGTCGCGGAGGTCAAACGGCTCCAGGATCAGTTCGGTATGATCGCCTTTGTCGGAGACGGCATCAACGATGCCCCGGCACTGACCCAAGCCAACGTCGGCATCGCAATCGGCACGGGGACGGACATCGCTATCGAGGCGAGTGACGTGACCCTGGTGCGCGGCGCGCTGACCGGTGTCGTGGAAGCCATCAACCTCAGCCGGGCTACCTTCCGCAAGATCCAGCAGAACCTCTTCTGGGCCTTCTTCTATAACGTGATAATGGTCCCGCTGGCCGTTGCCGGTTGGATGCACCCGGTGTTGGCCGAGGTCGCTATGGCCATCAGCTCCATCACCGTGATCACCAACGCAAACCTCTTGCGTCGGGTTGAGATCCGACCCGAGTATGCGAGAGGGGACTAATGATGCCGGCGGAAGAACACACGCCTATGGACAACGGAGAGAGAAAGCCGGAGCGCCTCAGTGGAGCGACGGAAGAGCGCTATCCGCAATCGCCTGGAACAGAGCAGACAACGCAGTGAACCAGCGCCATCCGCGCACCTTCGCAATCCGGTTCAACCGGATGCGGTGGTCTCTCAACGGGCGAACCTTCGAGATGAACAATGTGGCCGGTGACGAAACTGTGAGATTGGGAGATCTCGAGGTGTGGGAATTCGTGAACGAGAGCTCACATATGACGATGCCGCACCCGATCCACATCCACAATGTACAGTTCCAGGTGATTGAGCGCCGCCTGCTGCCACAGTTCACCGATCTGTACCGCACTGTGGCGGACGGATACATCGACTCTGGTTGGAAGGACACCGTGCTGCTGATACCCGGTGAGCGCGCTAAAGCCCTCATCAGATTCGAGGACTACGAAGGCCTCTACCTCTATCATTGCCATAACCTGGAACACGAGGACATGGGTATGATGCGCAACTACAGGATCAAAGCCTGAGCGCTATGGCACAGCGTCCTATGTTGGTATTGCGTTTTGAGGAATAGCAGCTAGACTACCCTTGATTCTAGAAGAGCGAACTATCACCGGGGCGCATAGGCTGCGCCCCGGTGGCTTGTGGCCATACTTTCGAGGTGATTAGTGAAGCGGCGATTCTCACGCAGCAGGCTCAACAGAGCGATAT
>JAGHDT010000036.1 GCA_021159805.1 Anaerolineae bacterium | reverse complement strand
GTCTTTGACATCACCGCCGATGAAGTTCGTGAGAATGTGCTCAAAATGCGAACCCTCACCGAAAGCCGCCTGCAGCAGAAAGGACTGGCTTGGGGCGAGGTCAAACAGGGCAAGGGCTCCATTCGCGACGTCGAGTTTGTCATACAATACCTGCAGCTGGCGCACGGCGCGAGAGAACCCGGCGTCCGCAGCCACAACTCGCTGGACAGTCTCGGTCGCCTGTCGGCCCTGGGATACCTCGCCGCCGAGGACGCGCGGATCCTGAGCGATGGCTACATCTTCCTGCGGACGATTGAGCACTATCTGCAGATGATGCACTACCGGCAGACCCACACTCTGCCACGGGAACCGGGTGCCCTCACGCAGCTGGCCAGACGGCTGAGCTTCGAGGGGACACAGGCGGGAGAGCAGTTCAAGGCACGCTATGAACAGCACCGCGCTGCTATCAGAGCAGTCTATCTGAAATACTTGGGAGAGAGACCCATGGACGAATCCAGAGGAGTGCCCGAGACGACCGGTGTCAGCAGCGCTCACATAGCGCGGATGGATGCATCCTATACCACTATCTTCTCTCCAAAGGAAATAGAGCATCACGCACACCTGGCCGCGCGCATCGATCGTGATACGCTGGCTCAGGTGGAAGCAGAGCCTTTGGATGGCAACTACTGGCGTGTGACCATTGTCGGATATGACTATCCCGGAGAGCTCTCCCTGATCTGCGGACTGCTCTTTGGATATGGGCTCTCGATCGTCGAAGGTCAGGTATTCACCTACAGACCAAGTGAGGAAGCCCAGGAGACGCGGCGCAGAGGACGTGAACCCCGCAAGATCGTGGACACCTTCACAGTCCAGGCCATCAGCGGCGATGTGGATGAGACTACCTGGCGGGCCTATGCCGATGACCTGCGCAAGCTGCTCCGCAAGATGCAGGCAGGCAAGAGCCAGGAGGCCCAAGGGACGCTGGTCAAACGGGTCGCGTCGGTGATTCCCAATGAAGCCTCCACCAAAGCCACCCTCTACCCCGTCCAGATCGAGATCGACAACGACGCCTCAGAGGACTACACCGTGCTGCGCATCAACGCGCCGGACACGATGGGCTTCCTCTACGAACTGACCAATGCGCTGGCTTACAGCCGCACCTACATCGCGCGCGTCAGTGTCGAGTCGTTCGGGGGACGCGCACACGATACCCTCTTCGTGACCGACGCAAACGGCCGGAAGATCGAATCTGAGGAACGCCGGCGCGAGCTGCGAGCTGCCGTGGTTCTGATCAAACACTTCACCCACTTGCTGCCCCATACACCGGATCCTGAGACCGCACTACTCCACTTCCGGGAGTTCATCGGTCAACTCTTCCGGCAGGCCAACTGGCCCGACGAATTGGCCTCGCTGCAGAGCCCGGAAGTCCTGAACCGGCTAGCACGCTTGCTGGGAGTCAGTGAATTCCTGTGGGACGACTTCCTCCGGATGCAGTATGCGAACCTCTTCCCTGTGGTTCGTGACGTGGACGCCTTGCAGACCAAGAAATCCCGGGGGCAACTGCAGGGCGAGCTGGAAAGCGCCCTGGCGCTGGTCCACACCAGCCCTCGCCCCCCTTCGGAGAGCAACCAGTGGCAGACAACCCTAAATGCCTTCAAGGACCGCGAGATGTTCCGCATCGATATGCGCCACATCCTCGGACATACGACGGAGTTCTGGGATTTCTCGGAGGAGCTGACGGCGCTGGCCGAGGTGATTGTCAACGCGACGTATCACCTGTGCCACGAGGATCTCAGAAGCCAGTACGGTACGCCCTATCTTGAGGACGGCGTGATCAGTGAGATGGCTGTCTGTGCGCTGGGTAAGTGCGGCGGGCGCGAACTGGGCTTTGCGTCCGACATCGAGCTGATGTTCCTCTACAGCGGCAACGGTATGACCTCCGGCCCGACGGTGATCTCCGCCGCGGAGTTTTATGAAAAGCTCGTGGGGATCTTCCTTCAGGTCATAAAAGCCAAGCGCGAGGGCATCTTCGAGATTGACCTGCGCCTGCGCCCCTACGGCAAATCCGGGAGTATGGCGGTACCCATGGGATCCTTCCAACGTTACTTTGCCCCGGACGGATCTGCCTGGGCCTATGAACGCCAGGCCTTGGTCAAACTGCGACCGATTGCCGGCAGTGCGGCCCTGGGCCAGGACATCGTGGCTCTGAGGGACGCCTTCACCTATAGGTATGGCCTCTTCGATGTCACAGCGATGCGGGCTATGCGCGAACGCCAGATCCGGCACCTCGTTACCGGCGGGACCTTCAACGCCAAGTACAGCCCCGGCGGGCTGGTCGATATCGAATATCTTGTCCAGGGACTGCAGATCAGACATGGGCACAAAGACAGTTCGTTGCGTCACGCCAATATCCGCGATGCTATGCGGGCATTGGCCAATGCCGGCCTGCTCTCTGAACGTGACTATGCCCAGCTCCGCAAGGCCCACACGTTCCTGAGATGGCTCATTGACGGGCTCCGGATGGTTCGCGGCAACGCCAAGGACCTCACGGTTCCGTCCGTAGAGGACGAGGCCTTCGCCTTCCTGGCCCGCCGGCTTCGCTACGGCAATGACGTCAATGGGCTTCACCAGGACTTGACCACCTACACGACATCTGTGCAGGTGCTCAACCGGCGGCTGCTTGAATAGAGCAGCGGCGACTGGCAAGCAGGGAGATATCCGGTATATATAGAGAGGTCGCACCCGGAGAACCTAT
Source organism: Anaerolineae bacterium (assembly GCA_021159805.1). Lineage (GTDB taxonomy): Bacteria > Chloroflexota > Anaerolineae > B4-G1 > SLSP01 > PWVB01. The sequence goes on along the minus strand of JAGHDT010000036.1, from coordinate 1,233 downwards.
GACAGACACACACAAGACGGTCACCTACACAGCCGCAGGCGGCGTCGTTATCGACGAGAGCGGCAGCCAGGCTCTGCTCCTGATTCGTCCCAGCCGTGATGAAGTGCGCCTTCCCAAGGGCCACCTGGAGCTCAATGAGGGAATGGCCAAGGCCGCTTTGCGCGAGACGCAGGAAGAGACCGGCTACGGAGATCTGGCAATCATCGCCGACCTTGGCGAGCAGCTGATCACCTTCTTCCTCGACGGTAGGCGGGTGGAGCGGACGGAGCATTACTTCCTGATGCAGATGCGCACACGCCGGCGAGTGGAACGTCCCCACGCGGATGAGCAGCAATTCTTCACAGTCTGGGTGCCGTGGGATGCGGTGGAGGAAAACCTCACCTTTGAAGCCGAACGGGAATGGGCACGACGAGCCCGGGAAGCGTGGGAGCACATCAAGTGACCGAGACAGATCACCTCTACAAGAAGACCTTGGTGGTGCACGAGCGCCTCGGGAAGGTATACGGGACGCCGGAATGGCATCCGGATCTGGACCCTGACCCTGTCGGAGCCCTGGTCAATACCATACTCAGCCAAAACACTAACGATCGCAACCGTGACGTCGCCTACAACCGGCTCAGGCAGCGCTTTCCAACGTGGGAAGCCGTGCGCGACGCGCCCGTGGAGCAGATCATCGATGCCGTGCGCCCCGCCGGCCTTGCGCCCACCAAAGGTCCGCGCGTTCAGGGGGCCCTGAGGGCCATCACCGAGCACCAAGGCGAGATCTCTCTGGAGTTCCTGCGCGACCAGCCGCTTGCGGAAGCCCGCCGGTGGCTGTTGGCTCTGAACGGCGTCGGCCCCAAAACGGCAGCCATCGTGCTACTCTTCTCAATGGGTCGTCCGGCATTTCCGGTGGACACGCACGTGCATCGCGTCGCCAAACGCCTGGGCTTGATCCCTGACTCGACGTCGCGCGAAAAGGCGCACAAACTCCTGGAAGAGCTCATTCCCGAGTCCCTCTACTATCCGCTCCATCTCAACATGATTCACCATGGCCGCACAGTATGTGTGGCCCGCACCCCCAGGTGTGAAGCGTGTGTTCTCAGAGACGTCTGCATCACCTATGAGACGCAATCTGGGGCGTCAAGCTGACGATGAACACGACGGAGACACGGTGTCCGTTGTTGCCCTGCCGCGCCATGGCCAGCCAGTGGTACCGGCCGGCCTTCTGCATGAAACCCGCCGGCGTTGTAT
>JAGHDT010000042.1 GCA_021159805.1 Anaerolineae bacterium | reverse complement strand
GTGGGGGAGCGGCCGGCGGTCGGCCCAGATGTTGATGACATTCCCCTCCGGCGTGGCCACGGTCTCTAGGACCATCTCGCGCCAGGACTCGTCCTCGGGCACGATGCGCCAGCGCTCATCGAGGCCGGCGTGAACGGCGGTTCCGTTGGGATCGAGCACGATCGAGGAGCCGCGGCTGCCGACGCCGCTCGTCAGCGCCGCTTTGAGCGCCTCCAGGTAGACTGCGTGGGCGAAGCAGAGCTGGCGGTTGCGCAGGCTCTCGCCGAGGTTCGCGGGATCGCCGGCATGGTTCAGCCGCTCGACCTGGGTCCAGGCCTCGGGCACGGACCGCTCGAGATCGTTCAGCGAGCGGATGTGCGCGCCGGCACGGGACATCCGGCTTTGAAACTCCGCGCGTTCCGCCTGCCAGGATGCGCCTGGTGTGGCCTCGGAGGCTGTCATCCAGTCAAGGAGTGCAGCAGCTGCCGCACTTGCTGCCGCCTTGGCTGTCTCTTCCGGCAGGGTCCAGTCGGCGTAACGGTTGGCGATGAACTCCGCAGCTCGGAAGCCGGCGACCTGGCCCGAGTTGAGCGCGGCGCCGCCGGGGCGGTAGATGCCGTGCGAGCCATTGACCTCGCCGACGGGGAAGAGGTGCTTGAGGTTGGTGGACTCCCACCACAGGTTGCCCGCCAGACCCCCGTTGTTGTGCTGCGCGCAGACCGCGATCTCCAGCGGCTCCGTGCGGATGTCGATGCCGTGGTCGAGATAGAGCTCAATGGCGCCAGGGTTCATCTTCTCCAGCCGTGAGATGGGCGTGTCGAGCAGCGCTTCCGAGCGCTCCAGATAGCTGCGTGCCTCATCGCTCAACCCCTCGAAGGTGAAGCCTGTGGGGTTCTCGCGGAAGTCGAGGAAGACGCGGCGGCCCTTCAGCATCGTCTCGATGTAGACAAGAATGTCCACGATCGATGAGCCGCCCTGCACCTTGCGCCAGTCGAAGGGCCACTGATAGCCCTTCAGGAAGACCATCGAACCCATCTCGCCTGCGGTGTCGAAATACGGTGCCATGAATTCCTGCGGATTGCTGATTCCGTCCGCCTCCGTACTGATGAAGCGTGGGACCACCTGCATGTAGGTGCCGGAGACGTTCCAGCGGAACTTGATCGACGCCATCCCGTACTGCGACTCGGGCAGACTCTGTGCCTTGGCCCCCGCCATCAGTGCCAGGCCGATTGCTCCGGTGTGGACGTCGGGATAGACGCTCGTCTTGTACAGTCCACCCGGCCCGCCGACGCCGAAGACCACATTCTCCGCGATGTAGATTTCCAGGTCGCCATCAGGCCCCAATGCTAAGGCACCAACGACACGTCGCTCCGCTTCTTGCTGCTCGCTGACCGTTGACTGCTGATCGCTGATTGCTAGCAGTTCGACCACATTCCGCCCCTCCAGCACCGGAATTCCAAGCTTCTCCACCTCGCGGATCAGGGCACGGCACATCTCGCGCGACGTATACGGCCCGATGGACGTCGCCCGCTGGCGAGGATCGTGATCCGTCTTGTAGCCCACGAACTGCCCGTAGGCATCCCGTGGGAAGGGGACCCCCAGGTTCACCAGGTGCAGGAAGGCGCGCGCCGACAGGCTCGCCTCAACCAGCGCCAGGTCACCGTGCATGCTCCCGCCCTCGAAGTACGTCTCGGCCATGATCTCCGGCGCATCGGTCTCCATCCCACACATCGCGAGCTTGTAATAGGTCTGCTTGTCACTCCCGGTGTTGATCGACGTGCCCATCTGCAGTCCCTCGCTGAGGATCACCACGTCCTCAACGCCGTTGGCCCGGAGCTGGATGGCGGTGTTGAGCCCCGCGGCCCCGCTGCCGATCACGAGCGTGTGGACGCGGTTGAGGGGGAGGGAACGGCCGGATATGGTCAGGGTAGTCTGCTGCATCGTGGCTCCTTTCGGGTGAATCTTGAGTCGCAAGTCAGAAGTCAGAAGTCAATGGTAAGTCACGATATGACTCTTGACTATTGACTCTGGACGACTTCTCACGATTCACCATTCACGATTCATATGGTTCGTTCTGCTGAGTGAAGTTTACTCGGGTCCGGGGAGTTGTCACGCGGTCTGGGACCGTGTACACTGAGGGTAGCCGCGCGTGTTGGGTGCTGCGGGCAACCGGCCGGCGGTCACGTGGATGCTCTCGGTTTGGTGTTGGTGTTTCCAGGGTCGCACTCCCACGGTTGCGCTACAGTGTTGGGCGGTTGAGTAGAAAGTGTCGAGCCATGCGGTCCCACGTGGCGAAGCGAAAGCCGACGACGCAGGCAGGATCCACTGTGCCTGCGAGGCCTGGCCGCGATCACACTAACCACAGTTACCGGGTGCGTTCCCTCCTGTGCCTGCAGCAGACCGCCGGCAATCGAGCCGGGCAGCGACAGATGCCACCGGAGGGCGCCGGCCAGAGACCGGATGCCATAGTCGACGACCAAGCGTTCTGGGAGTGGTGGAAGCTGGTGGCCGGGTTCGAGGGTTCCCTGGGTGACTGGAAGGCCAACCCCGGAAAAAAGAGCGACCGCGGTGGCCAGACCAACTGGCGCGTGACCAAGTCCCTCTAT
>JAGHDT010000342.1 GCA_021159805.1 Anaerolineae bacterium | reverse complement strand
GCATCATACGTTACCGCGTCGGCGGAGAATGGGGCGCCCGAGCCTCCTCCTCCGCAGTCCTGGAACGTCGATCTTGTCGGCGAGATCAGTGGTGGCGCGACGGCTGTCTTCTGGGTGGATGATCTGCTCTACGTTGCAGCCGGGGACAAACTGGTCATCCTGGATGTCGCCGGGCCTGCCCGCGCCAGCCTTACGGAACCTCGGGAAGTGGGTGTCCTGGCGGTGCCTACGGGTGCCCGTGACGTGACAGTTGTGGGCGACTACGCCTATGTGGCAGCCAGGACCGGTGGGTTGTTGGTGGTCGATGTGGCTGATCCGGCCAATCCTACGCTTGTTGCGACCACGACGGGCATCCTGCATGCACTGGCAGTGGATGTTGCCGGCGACTATGCCTATGTTGCCGATCGAGGCCCCTACATGCGAATCGTGGATGTGTCCGATCCGCTTTCCCCGACGTTGGTAGGCTCCTATAGGCCGGGTATCTCCGGCTGGTATATTGTCGATGTGACCGTATCGGGGACGGTAGCCTATGCAGGCTACAGCTCCGAGCTGTTCATCGTAGATGTTACGACGCCAACTCAGCCGGTGGAGATCAGCCGGTATCCAACCCGCGCGTACGACACAGAGGTTGTGGGGACGATGGCCTATGTTGCCGCAGGCAGCGATGGCTTCCGCCTGATCGACGTATCGGAGCCGGCAACGCCAACGCTCGTTAGCACTTACGATACACCCTACTCGGTCTTTGCCTCTGCCCTGTCCGGCACGGTGGCCTACGTGGCCGATGGAGCGACAGGGTTGCTGTCAATCGATATCACAGAGCCAATGACGCCGACCGAGGTCGGCCGACAGGATACACCTGGTGTTGCTCAGGATGTGGCGCTATCCGGGCCGTACGCCTTTGTCGCGGACAGTGCCCGCGGTGTCCGTATCCTCGATGTCGGCAACGCCACCGCGCCCCGCGAAGTCAGTGCCTACGATCTTCCTTCCGCGTCAAGAAGTGTGGCTGTATCAGGTACGCACGCGTTTGTCGGGGAGTACTACTACAGTGCTGGTGCTTCCGAGTCTTTGGGCGTTTTGCGCGCGATCGATCTGTCATCGCCTGCTATGTTGACCCAGACGGATGTCTACACATTGCCCGATCGTGGCATCGATGTCGTTGTTCAAGGGCCCTATGCGTACGTCGCTGCCAACGGGTCCGGACTGCAAATCGTCGATGTTTCGAATCCCAGTGCGCTTTCCTTTGTGGGTGAGGTCGATACGCTGAAACTCGCCTTCGGCATTGCGGTGTCCGGGACGATGGTCTATGTGGCGGACAGCTCGGGAGGCTTACGCGTTGTGGATGCCTCCAACGCGACGGCCCCTGTAGAGGTCGGCAGTTTGGCAGGAGATGTCGCCAGCGTGGCGCTGAAGGGGCACTATGCGTTTCTTGCAGGCCGGTACGGCATGCGCGTCGCCGACATATCCGAACCTATGACCCCAACTCAGGTGGCGACGTACTCATTGAGCTACGCTCCCGATGTGGTTGTCTCCGGCACGCTCGCCTACGTTGCTGCGGGTGGCGAGTGTCTTCACGTGGTGGACATCAGCGATCCGCTATCGCCAACCCAGGTGGCGGTGGTTCCATCGGTGGAGGCCAGCGGCGTGCAGGTCCTTGGGAACAAGCTCTACGTGGTCGCTGGGGACTCAGGAGATGGATTGACCGTGATGGATATCTCCTCTCCAGAGGACCCGCGGATGATCGGCTTCCATCGGGCATCTACGATGGGCTACAAGGATGTGGCACTCCTGGATATGCCGGACTCGGTGGACCCCTATATGGTCGTTGCCGCGGGCGGGGACGGCCTTGTGGTCTTCAGGATCCGCTACCGTATCTACCTGCCCGTCGTGATGCGCCAGTTATCAATGCCATAGATGGCGTCGATGGTCGTGTCGTGCGATAATTGTGGGCGCCGGGTGGCGGATCTGTAGCCCCTCCGTGGCAGGACTCCCCCCCCGTCATAGGAGGACCTATGCGTTTCGGATATTTCGATGATGAACATCGTGAGTACGTCATCACCCAACCGGATACACCCTTGCCCTGGATCAACTACCTGGGTTCGCAGGCCTACTTCGGGCTGATCTCCAATACTGCCGGTGGGTATTCCTTCTACCGTGACGCGCGTCTGCGACGCATCACACGGTATCGGTACAATAACGTTCCGTTCGATTTTGGCGGCCGTTACGTCTACGTGCGTGACAATGCCTCCGGCACGTTCTGGTCACCGTCGTGGCAGCCCACGCGCACCGATCTGGACACCTATACGTGCCGCCACGGGATGGGTTACACGGTCATTGCGTCGTCCAAGGATGGGATCGAGACGGAGTCGCGTTACTTCGTCCCCTTGGATGACACGCTGGAGGTCTGGCAATTCACGGTGACGAACCGGCGCGATCAGCCCGCTGATCTCTCGGTCTTTTCGCTGGTGGAGTTTGCGCTTTGGGATGCCAACGACGATGCGACGAATTTCCAGCGCAACTTCAACATCGGCCAGGTCGAGATCGAGGACGAGGTGATCTACCACAAGACCGAATACCGCGAGCGCCGCGATCACTTCGCCTATTTCGCCTGTTCAGAGCCCCTGGCCGGCTATGATACCCAGCGTGAGGACTTCCTGGGGCCGTATCATGGCTGGGACAGCCCGATAGCAGTCGAGCGTGGTGCGTCGACCAACACCGAGGCCATGGGCTGGGCGCCGATCGGCTCCCATCACGTGAAGCTGACGTTGGCCCCCGGCGAGTCGCGCCAGATCATCTTCATCCTCGGCTATCAGGAGAACCCCAAGGACGCGAAGTTCGATCCGCCCGGTTCACAGCGGATCAACAAGGCCACGGTCAAACCCATCATCGCCCGGTATCTTCAGCAGGAGGTGACTGAGCGCGCGGTTGAGGCCCTGGCCGCCTACTGGGATGGACTCCTGGGCGTCTATCAGGTTGAGACCCCGGACGAAGACACGGACCGTATGGTCAATGTCTGGAATGCCTATCAATGTATGGTGACCTTCAACATGTCGCGGTCGGCCTCCTTCTTCGAGTCGGGCGTCGGTCGCGGGCTGGGCTTCCGTGACTCCAACCAGGATCTGCTGGGCTTCGTTCACCAGGTGCCCGAGCGCGCCCGCGAGCGTATTCTCGATCTTGCGGCGACCCAGTTTGAGACCGGTGGCGCCTATCATCAGTACCAGCCCCTTACTAAACGGGGCAACGATGCAGTGGGCGGCGGATTCAACGATGATCCGGCGTGGTTGATCCTGGGCGTGGCGGCGTACATCAAGGAGACCGGTGATTGGTCCATTCTGGACGAACCCGTCACCTACGACAGCCAGCCCGGGACGGAGCATCCGCTCTACGAACACCTGCAGCGCAGCTACAAGTACACGCTGGACCGGTTAGGGCCGCATGGCTTGCCCCTGATCGGTCGTGCTGACTGGAACGATTGCCTGAACCTCAATATCTTTTCGGAGGAACCGGGCCAATCCTTCCAGGTCGCGCCGTTGGCCAAGGATGGCACCGTGGCCGAGTCTGTCTTCATCGCGGGCCTCTTCTGTCTGGCTGTCAGGGAGCTGGCCGATATCGCCGTGCTCCGTGGACTGGGTGATGAAGCCGCCCTCTACCACGCTGAGGCTGACAAGATGGAGGTCGCCATCTGGGAGCACGGCTGGGATGGCGCATGGTTCCGCCGGGCCTACGATGCGTTCGGTGAGGCCATCGGTTCGGCCTCGTGCGATGAGGGGCAGATCTTCATCGAGCCGCAGGGTATCTGCATCATGGCCGGGATGGGCCTCGAGGATGGCAAGGCGATAGTCACGCTCGACTCGGTGAAGGACCGGCTGGCCACCGAGCACGGTATCCTGCTGCAGCAGCCTGCCTTCTCCGGTTACCAGGTGCGCCTGGGCGAGATCAGCTCCTATCCACCGGGGTTCAAGGAGAACGCCTCCGTCTTCTGCCACACGAATCCCTGGATTATGATCGCCGAGACGGTCGTGGGGCGTGGGGACCAGGCCTTTGACTACTACAAGCGGATCAACCCCTCGGCACGTGAGGAGATCAGTGACGTGCACCGGTGCGAGCCCTATGTTTACTGCCAGACCATCGCCGGGCGTGACACACCCAAACACGGTGAGGCCAAGAACTCCTGGCTCAGTGGCACCGCGGCGTGGAATTACGTGGCAATCACGCAGTGGATCCTCGGTATTCGCCCCACGTATGAGGGTCTGGAGATCGCCCCGGTGATTCCCGTGGACTGGGACGGCTTCAGGGCAACACGCGTTTTCCGCGGTGTGACCTGGTATAAACATGAGTAGCGCTTCGGGGTATAGTTGAGGTTAGGACACACTAACCGCCAAAGGAGGCTACTCATGCAATCCCATAGTACCATGGAACCGCTGTACATAGCAATTGATGTCGGAAAG
>JAGHDT010000002.1 GCA_021159805.1 Anaerolineae bacterium | reverse complement strand
GCGTTGGGGCCGGTCTTGGGCGGGGCGATGATCGGTTGGTTTGGGCAAGAGAGGGGCGTGCGTCTGGCGTTTGTGGCGGCTCTGATCTTGGGCGGCGTGTCGTTGGTGCTGCAACAAGTGATGATCAAAGATGATGGGAAGCGGGTGGGCAAAGCAGAGGGGAACCCTGTGCGGGCATTCAGGTTGGTGAGCCCCGCGTTGCGCAACTTGTTGGTGTCGGACATCTTGGTGCGCTTCTGTGAGCAAATCCCCTATGCTTTCGTGGTGATCTGGTGCGTCAAACTCAATGGTGTCACGCCTCTGCAATTCGGCGTGCTGACAACGATTGAGATGGTCACGGCAATGCTGATTTACATCCCGGTGGCGTATCTGGCTGACAAGAACACCAAGAAGCCTTTTGTTGTCACCACATTTGGCTTCTTCACTCTCTTTCCGCTGGTGTTGCTCTTCTCGCACTCGTTCTGGGCTATGGCGGTAGCCTTTGTCATTCGTGGAATGAAAGAGTTCGGTGAGCCGACGCGCAAGGCACTAATCATGGACCTGGCTCCGGAGGGGAAGAAGGCGAGCACGTTTGGGGTGTACTACTTACTCCGAGACATCGTGGTCTCGGTGGCGGCTTTCGGTGGGGCACTTCTGTGGGATGCTTCGATTGCCAGCAAGTTAGTCGATGTACTCGGCGTAGGACGCAGTCTGTTGCCCTGGATCGAGTCGGTCACATCGCCGACGGCTAACTTTCTGATAGCGTCTGGTTTTGGGGTACTGGGAACGATCTACTTTGCCCTGTTCGGCAAAGATCTGAAGTCAGCTCAGCCTGTTGTTTGAAAAGGAGACAGATATGAAGTGGGTAACTCGTTCGCACGTGCATGTGGATCGCATCGCTTGTCCGTGGCTGATCAGCCGTTTTGTGGACTCGGAGGCCGAGATTCTGTTTGTGCCCAAGAGCCAGGTGATGCAGGTGGTCGAGGAAACCGGGGCGACTCCGTTCGATGCGCCGGGGGTCGAACTGGGGCATCACGATAACAAGTGCTCGTTCGAAACTATCATCGAGCACTTTGGCTTGACAGACAAGGCGCTGTTGCGACTGGCCAAGATTGTCCACAGTGCTGATGTAAGGGCAGACCGTGACGCAGACGCGGTGGCCCCGGGGTTGGAGGCAATCGCTGTTGGCTACAGCCTGCGTTTCCCTGATGATTTGGAGAACCTGGACCGTCAGTTTGATGTCTATGATGCTTTGTACGCCTGGTGTCGCTTGCAGGTGTCCAAAGGGGCGTAGTTGCACCTTGGGCCCGGAGTTGTGTGAGGGGCGGCGCTCGGCATCGCCGAGCGCCCGAATGTCGCACTGATTTTCTGTGATCTGTTCAGTGTCCCTCAAGTGTGGGGCCATGATCCTGACAGAGAGGGCCGTCGCTTTGGAGGGCCCTCTTTGCGTTCTGGGGATCTGTGGCTGACCGGAGGCCGGTCCTCGATGGCTGACGCACGCACTGTGGAGCAAGGCGCTCTTACCTTTCTCGTTGATCCTTCATCACCGATACGTCTGGCGCCTCAGGATCTGCCGGACAACCTCACATGCCTTGATGTCCACTCGCCGGTGGAGCCACCAAGATGTCAACACAGATAGCTGTACTCGCCGACATTCACTTGCCCGACGCGCCTGGTAGCCCACAGGAGGCGGCACTTGTCGATGCCCTGAATCGCCTGCGGGTGGAGAAGCCCGATGTCGTGCTGGTCCTCGGAGACGCCACTGCCGCGGGGACTCTGGTCTCGGCTGACCGTGTTCGCGCGATTCTAGAGGGAAGTGGTCTGTGTTACAGGATGATTCCAGGGAATTCCGATCGACGTTCACCTGATCTCGGTCCGGCTGTCATTGACAGACTGACGGTTGATGCCCCTTTTGTCACCGACGCAGTCGCAGTGTGCGTGCTTGATATCCTCGATGGGAAGGTGTGTCCTCAGGGCAGAGACTGTCTGAAGAGGTTCACAGATTCTTCCGACGCCCGTTCGATCGTTCTGGCCAGTCACTATCCCATCGAGACCTGTATGAAAGACCCCTCTGTACGTTCACTGGTGGAGCGAGGTAGGATTGCGCTCTACATAGGCGCTCACATACATCGCGACCAAGAATACAGAATCGGGAATATGTCCGTACACACCGTGCGCGGCCTTGATCCGGATAAGGCGATTGGAGGGCCACCAGCCGTTGCTCTGTTTGAGTTGGAAAACGATGTGTGGCACTCCTCTGAATTTCCTTTTGAGGACGGGACTGTCGCGCATTGGTCGCCGTCGATGCGCCAGGACTTCATCGATCATCTCGGTTTTTCATGTATGTTGACGTCGCTGGAAGGCCTGCACCACGCAGCTGTCAATGGCGTACGGTGTGTGGAATTGAAGGCCCAGTCTGCACTTTCTGACCCGAGAGCGAAACTTCTCAGCGCGGTCAGACGCTGGCGGGACTCGGGTGGAAGATACCTCTCGATGCATATGCCCGATCTCACCTACGACAGTGAGAGTTCAGCCATCGTTGGTGTAGGCGCCTTTCAGGAGACCGTTTCCCTCGCCCTAGCCCTGGAAGCCGACCACGTGCTGCTTCACGTTCCGCGTGCTTCAGTGGAACGGATGCGGCCTGATGGCGAAGTGTGGGCCGGCCTGGTAAGCACCTCCCTGGCATTGATCAGGGAGCCCATGGCAAGGGGTATGGTCATAGGGGTGGAGAACCTTCACATGAATCCGGGAGAACCCGCTGATGATGCGCGCGGCTTCGGATACCTTCCGATGGAATGCCGGGAATGGGTGGCGAGCCTCCGGGCGTCCAGCGGCTACGGTCGCATCGGCATCCACCTCGACATAGGACATGCCCGGAACAACTTTCCCTTTTCCCAGAGCTACACTCTTGGGCAATGGTACGCACTCGTAGGGAAAGAGCTCGTGGGATATCACCTTCATCAAGTGATATTGAAGGACGGCCTCATGGTGAACCATTTCCCGATCACGGACGTATACGGCCCGCTTATCTCGCTGAGTTCCTTCTTCTGGGGGTGGAAGACCGGAGCTCT
>JAGHDT010000407.1 GCA_021159805.1 Anaerolineae bacterium | reverse complement strand
TCATGAGCCAGACCGGCCACCTGACGCGTGGCAGCGATATTCGCCTCAAGCGACAGCAGCGAGCCATCGATCATCACGGAGTCATAGCCCAGAGCGATTGCCTTGCGGATGATGGGAAGGTAGTCGACCTCGAGACCCTCTTCGTCGACGACAGGTACGTGGTCCAGATGGAGGCGCACGTGTTCAGGATCGCCAAAACGGGCAAACGCCTCCTGAACTGCAGCCGGTCCGTAACACTCGAACTTGAGCCACTCAATGCGCGCGGTCTCAATCAGAGCAAAACTATCCTGGTCGGCGACAGCGCGCACAACCGGCCCTAACATCGGCAAGTATGGCACGTTGAAGGCCGGAACAACGGTTCTGGCCTCCCAGGCAGCACGAACAACATCAGGCAGTGTCGACCTCATCTCTCATCCCTTCTGCGGCAGGGCGACGGTGAAGCCCAGGTAGTACTCAAGGGCCTCGCGCACCGGCGGCAGCACCTGTCCGCGGGTTACGCTCACATGATGACGGTGGCCGTTGTAGCCAACGTGTAAAAGAACATCCTGCAGCTGGGGGATGGCGGCAACCCCAGCGCACCCAAAGAAGTCGGATGGGATCGAATCCTCGGTGAAAGCACCCTCACCCAGATAGAAGCGCAGCTTCCCTTCCTCGGTCATCATACTCCCGAAGGTGAAATCGAAAGGCGCGATGCGACCCACGTGGCAGCCGTAGCTACACCCCTTGCCGACAGCATTCGCCAGAATCGCGTGGTCCACGATATGACCCGGGCCCGCCATCAAAGCGCGAGGCACAGAGCCACAGTGGAAAAGGATGCATTTGTCGTCCTCATCTTCGTAGTTGTTGTTCCAGTCCAGTATTATGGCGGGCTCCCCGGAGGCGTGATGCAGCGCATACATGACCACCGCGTTACCGACATCCACCTCGCAGGCCGCCGTGATGCCGCGGTTGTTCAGCTCGCCGAGCAGGACACAGGGCGAGATCCCCAGCTGCTGCTGCAGCTCGAGCCAACAACGAAGGGCCAACGCGTCCAACTGGTACTCCTCGATGACGTCGTCGAGAACCACACCTAGACGTGTGATCTTGACAAAGGCTTGATCCGGCACGCCGACCCAGGAGGTATAGTTACGGAGAGTCTCCGCCTTGGCTTGGTAGGCCTCTCCGCCGGTGTCGACTGCCCGCACTCGGGCGAAGATGTCGGAGAGATCCAGCGTCTCCATCGTGATGCCGTGGCGCTGGAGGGCAACCTCGTCAATCCGCACAGTCTTGAACGCAGTCGTGCGAGCGCCAATGGCCCCTACCACCATGCCCCGCATCTTGTTCACGACACGACAGACGCGATCGAAGTGATCCACGTTTGCCTTGAACCGCTCACTTGTCGGGCTCACGACATGGGGCTTGAGTGCGGTGAACTTCAGACCGTTCTGGTTGAAGACATCCATAATAGAAAGTTTGCCGCAGAACGCATCGCGTCTGACCGCCGGTCCCATCTTGTCCATTTCGTCTGGATAACCGTGGATAAGAATCGGGACATCGGCATCCTTGAGCGCGGCGATAGCGCCGGTCTCATCGCCGAAGTTTGGCAGTGAGAGTATGACACCGCCGTACTTGCCGCGATTCTCGCGAAGGAAGTTGGCATAGATCTCGCCTTCCCGCGGCGTCTCAACGGCGCCATAGCGCGTCGCGGCTGCATCCAACATCAGGACCTCGTGGCCGAGGCCTTTGAGCACACGCGGAAGCTCTTCACGCGCCTCCGCCAGCAAAGCAGCCGGGAAGAAACCGCGATTGCCGATGAATAACGCAAAAGTCGTCTTGTCCATGGGTACCTCCTGATAGTGCTAAGTAGATCTCAGATTCACTCACACACGCCATACAGAACGAAAGCGACGTTTCAGAAACTTCAGGCCGTCTCGCCTGATCAGCTCGGGCCGGTGTCTCACCTACTCTGCTCGGGCCGGTGTCTCACCGAGCCCGTCTTTGTGTAAATGGCCCGCAGAGGGACCCGCGCCTCAGCGAAGATTAAGCTACTACCGGAACAGACTGCAGGTACTGCCTTAACTGAGGTCCCAAGCCGATGCTAGACAGCTTGGCCCCTCAGTTACCTCATCAGAGTCCTAGACGCAGGGTCTTCACCTCGAAGGGTCGGAACGCCAGCGCGACAGCACCGTCCTGGCAGACCAGATCCTCCATCACCTCGCGCTCCAGCATATCCGTCGCTACAGCCGCGGTCACAGGCAGGCTCGTCATCAGCGTGCACGCCGTCGTCATTCGCTTGGCCTCGTACATGCGGATGACGATATCATTCGAGCCATCCTCCGCCGGCTTCACCGTGTCGATCACCACGTTGGCCGCATCCACCGCGAAGAGCGAGCGCGTGCCGGCATCGCCGGGCGCCGTCCTCAGCGGGGCGTTCAGGTCATAGCCCTCAAACACCACATCGCACTCGCCAAAGCTTCCGCTCCAGACATAGAGTGCATACGTGAACTCCTGCATGCCCTGATCCGCGTGCATATCCGGCGCCAGCGGCGACCTCAGTAAGGTCAGTTTGATCGTATCGCCCAGCACGTTGACACCGTACTTGCAGTCGTTCAGCACCGCGCAGCCGCGGTCCTGCTGCATCAAGGCTGTCCACTTCTGATTCGCGACCTCGAACTGGTCGGCATCGAAGGGGCGGGAGCGATGGTTGGGCCGCGCGATGTGGCCGAACTGGATCTCGTGCACAGCCTCGTTTGCGTGGATGTTCACGGGGAACGCGACTTTGAGCAGCTTGTGACGCTCGTGCCAATCAACGGTGGTGCGGAAATCAAGCCGCCGGCTGTCACGCCGCAGGCTGATCTCCTGGGTCATCGTGGAGTTGTTCAGCCTGCGCGTCACGCGCACTATCCCGACTAAGGGACCAGCTGCGACCACTTCGATCTGGGCCGGATCATCCAGCACCACCGGCGTCTGCTCGTACATGCTATCGATATCCCAGGCGTCAAAGCGCGTGGGCACATCTTTGAACATCTCGAAGCGGTTGCCTGGGCCTGTTGCCAATTCACCCAACGCCACCGTCTTGTCCACCAGGCTGACGATCTCACCCTTGTCGTTGAACGTCACCCGCAGGGTGGCATTCTCCAGCGAGCGATCCGTAGCCTGGATGGTGTTCGCCACATCGGTCGGCTTCGCCGCCGGCTCCGCGGCAGTGATCGTGGTCCAACCGCAGGAGGGCACTGTCACCTCGGTCATCAACTCGCCGTCAACGACCTGCACCGGCAGGGCCTGCCCCGCGCCATCCTTGGCTCCGGCGGAACCCTCAGACAGCGGAACTAGACCACTGCGCGACCACGAGAGATCGTTGAAGACGGTGACACTATTTCCGCCCTTGACCTTGGTAGGCTTGCCGGCTTCAGTAGCCTTGGCGGCTTTAGTAGCCTTGGCGACCAAGGCCTTGGTCGCATCGACGGTAACGTAATCAGCCTCAGCGATCACCTCGGCATACAGGGCCTCTGCTTCCTTGTAGACGCGCTCGATCGAGGAACCCGGCAGTATGTCGTGGAACTGATTGAGCAGCACGCCCTTCCAAGCCTCGTCCAGGGTCGCCGCCGAGAAATCGTAGCCGGACAGGACCTTGGCCGCCACGCCCCACATCTCGGCCCGCCGCAGCGCG
>JAGHDT010000380.1 GCA_021159805.1 Anaerolineae bacterium | reverse complement strand
TCTGCCGGCCCAAAGCCCTTCGACTAGTCTCGACCGTGGCTTTGGGCCGTTCTTCGCGCTGCATTTTGATGCTTGCGTGGTGTGCGCGAGCGAACCTGGCTTCTAGTCAGCGATCAGCCGTAGGACGCCCAGGATTCCGAGTCCCAGCTTGACCGCCGCACCGGGCCCCGGTGCTTCGAGTGCTTCCGCACCTTCCGCATCAATCTCAACGTTCGTGTTGTAGTAGATCCAGCCGGCAACCGCCCCCATCACAGCACCGAGAACACCGCCGATCAGCAATGCCCGTGTCCGATGATTATCCATCTGTACCTTCCCTCCTCGTCAATCTCTGTACAATCGTGGTCACTTGACGCACGCTTGAGTTCACCTTGATGAAGGGAGCTGCGATCGCAGCAGATGCCTTCTCGACGTAATCATACGCCAACTGCGCATACACCTGCGCCTTGCGGAGATAGACCCGCGCGAAACCTGTCAGCCGGTACACGCCATACGCCAACCCAGAGATGATGAGCATGGGTACCAAGGCCACAATCAGCGCCTCCAGGCTGAGAAAGATCAGCGCAATGTCGCGTGCACTCCCCATAGTGGCTCCTCCTTCGGTGACAACCTGGCTTCAGTATACCCACAACTTTCATTTCCGCCAAGCTGCGGTAACATAGCGTCCGTGAGTGCTCAGACCAAGACGCTACGCTGGTGGACGGCCATCGTCGTCCTCCTGATTCTCGCCTTCGGGACACGAGTCTGGAATCTGTCCTCGGCGCCGCCTGGACTTACCCACGATGAAGCCAGCAACGGTCACGACAGTGCCGCAATCCTGGAGGGTGAGCACCGCATCTACTTTCCCGTGGGCTACGGCCACGAGCCGCTCTACAACTACAGCGTCGCCCTGACCACGTTGCTGCTTGGGCAGTCCATCTTCACCCTGCGGATCACCACAGTGGCGTGGGCCCTCGCCCAATGCCTCCTCACAGCCGCACTTGCCCGACGTTGGTGGGGTCGGCAGGCAGTGATTGTCGTGCTGGCCACCTATAGTGCCAGCTTCTGGGCCCTGATGCTGTCCCGCGTTGGGCTGCGCGCCCCCACCCTTCCAGCCCTGCTGGTCGGATCGGTGCTGGCCTATGACCGCGCGATCCGCTCGCGGGCGAATGGCCCGCTAGCGGCCCGGGAAACCTGGCCCTGGTACGCCCTCTCCGGCCTGTTGCTGGGCGCCAGCCTCTACACTTACATGGCCGCACGCGGCATGCCGCTCCTGTATGTCATCTTCCTCATCGTCCTGGCAATCACCGACCGAGCCGAGCTGCGCCGCGTCTGGGCGGGCACCCTGGCGCTGCTCGTGATCGCCCTGGTGGCCAGCGCGCCGCTCTTGCTCTATCTCCAGGCCAACCCTGAACTGGAGCAGCGCATCGGGCAGCTCGGCGCCGCAATCACAGCACTCGGGCAGGGGCAATGGCGGCCTATCTGGGCCAACATCCGCGACAGCCTGCCGATGCTCTTCACTTCTGCGGATCCCCAGTGGCTCTACAACGTCGCCGGCCGTCCGGGCCTGGAGCCGCTGCTCGCCATCCTCTTCCTCGTCGGCCTGTGCCGCAGCCTCTCAGATTTGCGGAAAGGCTCCCCAGTCGCACACCACACAGATACAAGAACCAGCCTGCGAGCAGAGGGCCTGAGGCCCGCAGCCAGGCTTTTAGGCCCTTCCCCAAAGCGCAATCGTTCGGTTGCGTCGCAGGTGTCCAGCTCAGCCCCCCGACCCGAAGAAGGGCATCCCCAAAGTAAGCCCTATGCACTATCGCACGTCATACAGACAGAAAGACAGAACGCGAACACAGCCGCAAGGCCTCGGCCGAGCGGACTCGGCACGAAAGCCCTCAGTCCCAGAGCTGCGAGCGCAAGAGGTCAAGCTCCAGCGAGATCTCTTGTCACTCGCACCGCGCACCAACGCAGCATCCTGCTGCTGACGTGGCTCGCCGGGGGACTGGCGCCGGCCCTGTTGGCACCGGTGGACTACAACCTGCTGCACGCCGTCGCGGCGATGCCGGTCGTCATACTCACGGTGGCTGCGGGGGCCACCGGCATCAGCGACTGGTTGGCAGCGCGCCTGAATCAGCACCACCGGTGGCTCAGAGGCGTCGTGGCAGCCGTCGCCTTTGTGGCCTTTGCGGCGACCGTGGCCGAGACAACCCACGCCTACTTCGTGACCTGGACGGAGAACCGCAACGTGCATGTCGCCTACCACCGACACGTCGTCGCCTTGGGTCGATACCTGGATGCACAGAGCGACAGACGACCCGTGGTGGTGACCACCCTTTACCCCGGAGAGGTCCACGACCCGTACACGATGGAGGTCACACTGCGTCGCCGGGATCTGTCCTTGCGCTGGGTAGACGGGCGATATGCCCTCTTTGTGCCATCCGGGGAGGCCCGCCTTGTCGTGGAGGAGCAGACGCAGCCACCGGCGGAGCTCTGGACGTGGCTCAGCCCTGACCTGACGCCTCTGGTGAGCCTGCGTTTCCGTGAGGATGACATCCCGTCCGTCGTGCAGGGCTATAGCTGGGACGCTCCGGCAAGTTGGGAGCGCCTGACCAGCAGCCTCTCGCGGAAGGTGAGCGTGCAGGCCGGGGATCCCCCGCCTTCAGTGACACACGTGCCGGCCGAGGCGCCGGTGGGTTTCGCCGGCACAGTGACCCTGATCGGCTACCAATGGAGTATCGCCGCCGTAGGGCCCGCCGCCACACTGGACCTGCTCACAGCCTGGGAGGTCAACGCCGCCACGGATCTGGATCTGGTCATCTTCACCCACCTACTGGCCGAGGACGGCACTTTGGTCTCCCAGGACGACCGGATGGCGGCGCCCTCATGGCAATGGCAACCGGGCGATCGCTTCGTCCACGTGCACCGATTGGCAATACCGACGGACCTCGCGCTGGGCAGTTCCGTCATCGAGCTGGGTCTCTACGACCGAGCCACTCTGACCCGCTTACCCGTAGAGACCGAACCGTGTTGTATCGATCCGCAAGCGACGCGGCTGCTGCTGCCGCTGGAGGTTCCGGAGAGATGAGACCGCTATCACGCCTAGAGCGCATCTGTGTCCTGGCCCTGGTCTTGTTAGCATGGGCCGTCCGCTGGACGACACTTATGGAAGTCCCTGCCGGATGGCGGGATGACGATCTGATCGAGCTCTACACCTTCTCGGGCAGGATCGCCGAGGAGGGCCCGGAGCTCTATTATCCCGGAGCGTCTGGCCAGGCACCGCTCTACCACACGCTGCGCGCACCACTCGTGGCCCTGAGCGGCATTAACCAGGCATCAGCGCGCGTGATGTCGGCGGGAGCCGGCACGCTGGCCGTGCTGCTCACGTGGGCCGTCGGCCGGCGCCTGCTGGGCCCACTCCCCGCACTTCTGGCGGGGACAACGGTCGCGCTCTCCTTCTGGGGACTGATGTACAGCCGGTTCGCGGTGCGTCATATTGGGACCGTCCCCTGGATGCTGCTGGCGATCTATTGGGGATGGCGTGCCCTGCGTGATCCCGCGCCCACTCAACGTGCGTTGGTCGGCATGGCCGCCGGCATCGCTGTGGGCACCGCCGGCTCCCTGCTCACCTACTATGCAGGCCGGCTGATGCCGCTCTTCCTGGTCGCGTTATACCCCCTCGCCGCTCCCCGCAGACGCCGGTGGCAGTCCTATTTCGCGGGCGTGGCGATCGGTCTCCTGGTGACAGTGCCGACGTTCTGGACGGCCGCCCATATCCCCGGCGGCGATGCTCGCGTCAGCGAGGTGGCCATCCCGCTGCTGGCACTCAAGGACGGGGATGTCAAGCCACTGCTGCAGACCGCCTGGACGACGCTGGGCATGGCGCACGCCAAGGGCGACCCCGAGTGGCTCTACAACACCAGCGAACGGCCAGTCTTCGGCCCACTGGGCGCAGCTCTCTTCTATGTCGGTCTGTCACTCGCTTTGCTGCGCTGGCGACGCCCCGAGGCGCGGATGTTGCTCCTCTGGCTCGCCGCCGGCATCGGCCCGGCGCTGATCAGCCTGCCCCCCTCCAGCTACGGGCACACGATCCTGGCGCTCCCAGCCGTCTATCTCCTGTTGGCCTACCCGGTCGCCGGCATCATCGACCGGACCGGCGGCGGCAAAAGCGGGGTTGCCGGCAGACGCGGCCTGGCCGCCGCCATCGCTCTCTCTGTAACCATCACCGGCATCGTGGCCCTGAGGGACCTGCCGGATTACTTCGTCGATTGGGGAGAACACTCCATGGACCGCTTCCTCTATCGGGCAGACTACCGCGCATTGGCAGAAACCATGTGTGCCGACGCGACCGTCACAGATATCGCCGTGGGCAGCATGCTTTTCGGGACGTGGGACAAAGTGGCCGTGCAGACCGACTGTCCCCGCGAGAGCCTGCACATACGCTGGCTGGACCCATCGCGGGCCTTGGTCTTCGCAGATGGCGCTGCAACCACGCTCTACCTCCAGGACGAGGGCTCACGGCATCCTGAGATCGAACGAGTGCTCGCGGACTCACAGAGTGTCTCGGCGCCCCACGGCATGCAGGGCTATAACGTCGAGCCCGTCGCCCCCTCTGCACGCGCCAGCCGCCGCGATGTCGACGGCCTGCCGGTAATCGATCAGCCCTTTGGGGATGCGCTGGCGCTGATCGCGGTTGAAACGGTGCCGCCCTCAGACGCCGCCGGTCGCGCCATCCAAATCGCCACGTGGTGGCGCGTCGAGGCAGACCTACCGTTGCCGCCGGAGGAACTACTCCCCTACCCGCCCGCGCCCGGCGTCTACACCGGCCCGCGGCTCAAAGTCTTCACGCACCTCTGGGATGGGGAGTCACTGGTCGCCATCGATGACGGACTATGGGTCGACCCGCACAGTGTGGAACCGGGAGACATCATTCTACAATACCATCGTTTCGACCTGCCTGGTGCGGCAGAGAACGAAGGACTGACGCTGGAGATAGGTCTGTACGACCCCAAGACGGAGGTTCGCTGGACGACGCCGGCAGGAGACGACCATCTGGTGCTCCCCTTGGCGCCGTAGCCGTCAGATAGTCTTGGTACTATGCGAGGCCCAGCTTTGCCAGCAGCGGCGGGCCAAGGATCAACACTCCTACCACGACGGAGACGAGGGCAGCAATCAGCACAGCGCCGGCCGTAAGGTCCTTTACCCGCTTGGCAACCGGGTGGTAGGCGGGGCTAACCAGGTCGACAAGGGATTCAGCTGCAGTATTGAGGATCTCAGTCACCAACACACTGCCGACCGTGAGAGTTAGGATCGCCCAGGGCAGCACAGGGAGACGCAACCACAGACCGACCAATCCTACCGCGGTCGCTACCAGAAGGTGAACACGGAAGTTGCGCTGCGAGTGGAAGACGTACACCAATCCCGCCGCCGCGAACCGGAAACCCTTGAAAAAGCTTCTTCGGTAGGGGAACTTCACTTCGGCAGCGTGATATCGACGTCCAGCAGCCGTAGGATTTCGCTCTGGATGGCCCACATCTGCTCCTTTTCTCGCTCATCTGCGTGATCGTACCCTAGAAGATGCAGTACACCGTGCACTGCCAACAACTGGAGTTCGTCGGTCAGCGCCCCGCCCGCAGCATCAGCCTGCTCACGCGCACGATCCAGAGAAATCACGACGTCCCCCAGATACCGTGGGAAGCCCGCCGTCCCAATGGAGTACGGCCCACGGGTCTGGTTCTCGAAGGAGAGCACATCAGTAGGCTGTGCGACCCCGCGGAACCGCCGGTTCAGCTCCTCCAGGGCGTCATCGTCCGAGATAACGATGACCACCTCACTCGCCTCCTCCACACTCTGGTGCAGTAGTGTCAGTCGAACGGCGTCGTCGATCAACTGCGTATCCACCGGGCCGACGTGGTCTTCGACCTTAATTCCGATATAGTATTTCTCGCTCATCTGGTTCTATCTTCCTCATCTGCTTCAGAAAACACGCTCTACGACTCGCTCTGCGGACCGCGGGCATTCTGATGCTCGGCATCTTGCCCGCTCTACTCTTCGCGCTGCACTCCCGCCCTATGTCATGTGCACCGGCGAACATGACGTCTGCTTCGAAAATGGCTTCCGTTCCCGGGCCTAAAGCCTGCAGCCAAGCCTTTAGGCCCTTCTTTGCGTCACATTGTTGTGCTTGCGTGGTGCGCTGATGCACATGACGTCTACTTCGAAAACAGCCACTTGTACCGTCGAGCCGATGGTCAAGCTGACAGCTTGACCCACATGGGATCTGCATGTAGGCCGGGCTCCCCTGCGAGGACAAGTTGTCATGTCCCACTATCTGGCGAACCTGCAAGTTCACTACAGCGCTTTCACTCGTGCGTGGTGTGCGCCAGCCAACATGGCGTCTATTCAGCTGCCGACACCGACTCTTACGGCT
>JAGHDT010000275.1 GCA_021159805.1 Anaerolineae bacterium | reverse complement strand
GAATCCCTTGTCCTTGATATCGGCCGCGTACACCGGGTACTCGAAGAGCATGATCGGCAGCTTGGCGCGCAGAGCTTCCAGGAGTTGGTTCCCCCACCCTTCCCAGAGGCTGGGATAGGTGACGAAATCCGCGAAAACATAGGTATCCCACAGCGAGTAGATCTTCTCACCATCGCGTGTCTGCCGTCTGCCGCCGACAACGTCCTCGATGTAGAGAGCGTCAATCCCCGATGCCGCGATCTTCCGCTTCAGATTCGCCGTGTAATCGGTCACGTCATCCTGCGTGTAGCCCGCCAGCACCAACACAATGCGACTATCATCATCGAAGGAACGACCGTCGTAGAGACCATGAGCCTTGAGCTGAGCGCGGCGCTTGGGCGCATCCAGCGCCCGGACGAAGTCCGCAGCCAACTCGATGCCTTTGCGAGAGACGACGCGCGTGGCCTGCAGGATCATAACATCGTTTTCACGCAGCCCAATCCGAGCGCGGAAATCGCTGTTGTAGGAGTCCTTCTGCCAGGGCGGCTCATCGAAGTCAAAGATGTTTGGGACAACAGACGCCTCAATCCCCATACGCTCTCTGAGCTGCCGCTGGTCCAGGCTGTTGATGGTCACGTGCCGCGCCAGGGGATCCCGGGGCGGCAGGTACTTCTGAGCATACTCGATGGCGGTAGCACAGGTAAGGGCCACCCCGTCGCGCCGCTCCCAGTAGAAGTCATGGTTGTGGCCAAGGGCGGGAATCTGTAGGTCGCGCATCACGTGGGTGACCGCAATGGCGACCGACGGATGGGCACCTACTGACCAGACGTTCTCGGGGATCAGGAAGTCGATCTCCTTATCCTCGATCCACGCCCGCAGCTTCCGCTCGATGATGTCAGCCTTGCCGTAGAGCTCAGCTCGGTAAGCGGCCTCGTTGGCATAGTCCTTCAGTTGGCCAAAAGTGTTCACGTTGAGGCGATGCGCATCCTCACGGTGGTGGAAAATCTCCTCGATCAGCGTCCCCTCAACTGTGCCGAGATCGCCGGCGCAGTAGAAGACACTATGCCCCATCTCCTCCAGCACCAGCTTCCACTTGTCCATCTCCAGCGAAACACCATCTGTACCCCCAACCTTGAAGTGGATCATGCCAATGTTCATACAAGCTCCTTTCGAGGAAAGTGTGGATCGCGGATCGATACCTCATCCTCTACGACCTGCCATAGGAGGGTGGTCTGAGGCTGCGTCCCCACTCCGAGGGCTCCGGGCCCATCTCCAGCTCGAGCCTGCCGCCGTCGGCCAGCTCACTATACCGCAGATAGGCCCGCTCCAGCGGCGCACCGTTGAGCGTCGCCCTCTGCACGTAGATCGCCTCATCTGAGTTCCCGCGCGCCTCCATCGTAAAGGAAGCGCCGCTCAGCGTCAACGTCACCGAATCGAAGATCGGGCTGCCGATCAGGAAGATATCCTGGCCGGCAACGGGGAAGAGGCCGATGGCACTCCACACGTACCAGGAGGCCGTGCCGCCCGAGTCGTCGTTGCCCGGCAGACCGCCGCGCCCGGTGTGGTACTCCTTGGCCATCACCTCGCGCA
The DNA here is from genome assembly GCA_021159805.1 of Anaerolineae bacterium. Lineage (GTDB taxonomy): Bacteria > Chloroflexota > Anaerolineae > B4-G1 > SLSP01 > PWVB01. Next base: position 946 of record JAGHDT010000275.1, on the reverse strand, counting down.
CGATCCTCGCCGTTCGATCCGGTCGTCCGGCGTAGACGTAGGCGTACGGCACTTCCATATCAGGTTCGTTGTTCAGCCCCTCAAAGCGTCCCAAGGCGAAGCCCTCGGCCATCAGCTCACCGTAGGGACGATGCACCACCTGGGCGCACGGTGGCTGACCGAACCCGAAGAAACGGTCCAGCGTCTCGACAAAGGCTTCCTCGCTCTCGAAGAGCCCTATCCGCCCGGCCATATCGTGGAACAGGCGAAACGAGTAGTTCCAGTAGGTCCCCTCATAGTAGGGTGACTCCTGGCTCAGCAAGCCCGTCGCCGGGTCATAGACATTCCGCCAATAGTCCGTCACAGCCATCAGCTTGTCGCAGAGTGCCTGGTCGCCAAGATCACGGGCAAGTCGCGCTGTCAGGAAAGCCGCATACGCCAGGTCGAGCGTGTGAGTGTAGGGTAAGACCTTGCCGTCACGTACGAACTCTGCGGCGCGCCCGGACTCAAAGGCACCGGCCATCAACCGCAGTGCCCGCCTCCAATCAATACCCTCCAGGCCACACACATGGGCGTCCGAAAGAAAAACGTGGGCCAGACAGGAAGCCTGATTGTCAAACTGGTGGAGTTCCGTGTTCATCACCACCCCGTTGCTGAAAACGCCGAAATGCTCCACCGTGTTCAGGATCGCGTTCACCAGATCACGTGCCCGCTCGGGGTAGAGCGTCAACATCAGCGGCAGTTGGGTCTTGACCATGTCCCACAGTGTGGCCAGGTCGAAGAAGAACGGACCGTCGCCATCCCAGAACGGTTCCCCGAAGTCGGCCGGCTTGATCAGGCTGAAGTAGTGCATCGAGCGGAAAATCCGCTGTTGCGTCGCCGTACCACCCGTCACCTGAATACGCGAAAGATATGCCTCCCAAGACACAGACGTTGCCTCAGCCACAGCGTCAAAGCAGTCCCCATC
>JAGHDT010000603.1 GCA_021159805.1 Anaerolineae bacterium | reverse complement strand
GCCAATGGAAAGCAATCAAGAGCGGTTTACTTCGCCGGATGCACCGTAAGCTACGTCGAGCACGATATTGGTATGGCCACTGTTCGCCTCCTCGATGAGGCCGGCGTCGATTTTTCGTACTTGGGGCCGAAGGAGAACTGTTGTGGCACGCCTGTGCTCGTGGCCGGTAAGTGGGAGCTCTTCGCCGAGACGATGAAGAAGAATATAGCTGCCGTGAAGGCTGCGGGCGCGGACACTGTGATCACGTCCTGCCCGGCCTGCAACATGATGTGGCGCCACGTGTACCCCGAGTGGTCTGAGAAACTGGGGCTTGACTACGACATCAAGGCCAAGCATTACAGTGAGGTGATCTCTGAGAAGTTGCAGAGTGGCGATTTCGTCTTTCCGGACCGAGGCCACGATCCGGTCACGGTGACGTGGCACGATTCGTGTCACATGGGGCGGGTCTCGAAGATCTATGAGGAGCCCCGGCAGCTCATCCAGGCGATCCCCAACGTGACCTTTGTGGAGATGCCATACAATCGCGATGCCGCGCATTGTTGCGGTAGCGTGTTGACGCTACTCAAGGAGCCGCTGATAGCCGCCGAGATCGGCAAGGTGCGCCTCGACGAGGCGGTTGAGGTGGGTGCGCAGAAGGTATTGGCGGCATGCCCGTGCTGTGAATTCCAGTTCCGCGTCACACGCGAGAAGAAGCAGCTGGATGTGGAGATTGTGGATTTGGCGCGCTTTGCAGCTGAGCGCTTGGGCTATGATTTCCCAGATCCCCACCCCGAGGTTCAGTCCCAATGGGCGGTCTTTGAGGCGATGATCGCCTTGATGACGCCTCAGGGCTTCGCCGATCTGATGGGCATGATGTGGCCGGAGATGATCGACGCGATGCCCTTCGGTATGGGCAAGATGATGCGTGTGATGGGGAATGTGCCCGGTGCGCTGGGGATGATGAAACCCTTCTTCCCCATACTCTTCCCCAAATTGCTGCCGATGATGATGCCCAAGGTTATGGACACGATGCTGGATCGGGTCGCCGACTTGATCCCGATGCCGGACTATATGGCGGAACAGATGCCAGATATCATGCCTCAGGTGATGGACAATCTCATGCCCCATATGATCGACGATTTGGTGCCTCTGGTGACGGATCCTATGATCTCCTACCTGAAAGGCAACTAGGCAGCCTCAATCCAGATGCAACAGCGACAAAGCCCGTTCGAGAAATCGGCTGGGCTTTGTCGTTGTATGGGAACAGTCAGTCAGATCTGGGGTGATTCTTGGAGTGGCGCCGGCTGTCCCTGGTGGGCTGTGCAGAGCCCTGAGCCCCGCAGCTTGAGACTGGATACACAAGGGCTTCGGCCCTCGATATCTCGTCCTCCGGCTTCCTGAGCCACCGTGATCTTGCGCCCCAGGTGGGTCAGCGCGATCTCGTGTTCTTCCAGTTCCGCATAGGCCTGTCCCAAGGCGCCGAAATGGGCGCCCAACGTATGCGGATTGCTCTCGATTTCTGCTGCGGACGATGAGGCCGGCGCCGGCCTGTCCCGATGCTTGGTTCGAGGGAGTAGCACATTGAGAACGGGGCGGCGTTGGAGTGGGAAGTCGCGGATCCACCGATCCATGCCCGGAGATTTCGGCCAGCCGCGATCCTCTCCGGTCAACCCGGGCCAGGCAATGGGGATGTGCTCCATAATGGCATGGGCATCCAGTTGGTGAACTTCATGCAAGGCCGAAGTCGCGTAATGGTCGACCGGTGCCAGTCGGGACAGATGTTCCGGTAAGTCTCTTGCTGCGCTGACGGAGGTTTTCCAGGTCGCAGCCCCGGCGTTCTTGGCGAACGGCGCCGGAAAGATTACCCGCGCTTACGTTTGTCTGCTTGTGATTAGCAATTCTACTCTTTGCGCCTTGTTTCGCCTATGCTATAATTAGAGGTTGATATACATTCTGCTTCGGCAAGAATTTCTCAGATATATGCGTAGCTAATTCTTAGGAGGTTTCGTATGGCAGAACGCAAGATGGTAACGGTAGACGGCAATACCGCGTGTGCTACTGTAGCTCACAAGATAAATGAGGTCATTGCTATCTACCCCATTACACCTTCCAGCCCTATGGGAGAGGTCGCCGATGAGCTTTCAGCCAAGGGTGTGACGAATATCTGGGGCACGGTACCATTGGTTGCAGAGATGCAGGCTGAGGGTGGTGCTGCGGGTGCCGTGCATGGTGCACTGCAGACTGGTGCCCTGACCACGACTTTTACAGCGTCACAAGGCTTGCTCCTGATGATCCCCAGTATGTACAAGATCGCCGGCGAGCTGACCTCAACCGCTTTCAATGTCTCAGCTCGCAGCCTTTCGGCGCAGGCGCTCTCTATCTTTGGCGATCACACTGACATTACTGCAGTTCGCGCGACTGGCTTTGCGCTGCTTGCCAGCAACTCTGTCCAGGAGGCGCAGGACTTCACGGTGATCGCGCAGGCTGCGACGCTTGAGGCTCGGGTCCCCTTTGTCCACTTCTTCGACGGCTTCCGCACCAGTCACGAGCTCAATAAGATCGAGGTGCTGCCCGACGAGGCCATCCGCGCTATGATCAGCGATGAATTGGTGCGGGCCCACCGCGCGCGCGGTTTGAACCCGGATCATCCTGTGGTGCGCGGTACGTCCCAGGGACCCGATGTCTACTTCCAGGGGCGTGAGACGGTCAACCCCTACTACTTGAAGACTCCTGGCATCGTGCAGGCTGCGATGGACAAGTTTGCTGAACTGACAGGTCGCTCCTATCACCTCTTTGATTACGTCGGTGCACCCGATGCCGAGCGTGTGATCGCACTGATGGGCTCCGGTGCTGAGGTTGCTGAGGAGACCGTTGAGTACCTGGTTGAGAAGGACGAGAAGGTTGGTGTTCTCAAGGTCCACCTCTTCCGTCCCTTCAGCGTTGCTGACTTCGTGGACGCTGTGCCCGAAAGCGTCAAGACGATCGCTGTCTTGGATCGCACCAAGGAACCCGGTAGCGCCGGCGAGCCCCTCTACCAGGACTGCGTCACGGCGTTTTTCGAGGCTGGTCGTGACGTCACCGTCACCGGTGGTCGCTACGGTCTGTCCAGCAAGGAATTCACCCCGGCAATGGTCAAGGGCATCTTCGATGAGCTGAAGAAGGAGAGCCCCAAGAACCACTTCACCGTTGGTATCGTTGATGACGTCACCAACACCAGTATCGAGTACGATGCTTCCTTCGACATTGAGGCCGATGATGTTGTGCGAGCCCTTTTCTTTGGTCTGGGTTCTGACGGAACCGTGGGGGCTAACAAGAACAGCATCAAAATCATCGGTGGCGAAACCGACAACTATGCCCAGGGCTACTTCCAGTATGATGCCAAGAAGTCCGGTGGCATCACCGTTTCGCACCTGCGTTTTGGGCCTCGCCCGATTCGCTTTACCTGCCTGGTGTCCTCCGCCAACTTCATCGGCTGCCACCAGTTCAGTCTTGCTGCGCAGTATGATATCCTCAGAAATGCGGCAGAGGGTGCCACGTTCCTGCTCAACAGCCCATATCCGGCTGAGGAGACATGGGATCGTCTGCCCGCCAAGGTGCAGCAGCAGATCATCGATAAGAAGGTTGAGTTCTACGTCATCGATGCCTACGATGTAGCGCGTCAGATCGGCCTCGGTGGCCGTATCAACACGACATTGCAGACCTGCTTCTTTGCATTGTCCGGTGTGCTGCCCCGGGACGAGGCGATCGCCAAGATCAAGGAGGCCATCAAGAAGACGTACGGGAAGCGCGGCCAGAAGGTTGTTGACATGAACTTCGCTGCTGTTGATCAGGCGCTTGAGAACCTCCACAAGATCAAGGTTCCCGCGAAGGCCACCAGCACCATCGAGATGCGCGAGCCTGTTGTGGGTGACGTGCCTGAGTTCGTTGAGAACGTTACGGCCAAGCTTATTTTGCGCGAAGGCGATACTCTGCCTGTTTCTGCACTTCCCGCCGACGGCACCTATCCCGTCGGCACCACGCAGTACGAGAAACGTGGGGTCGCCCTCGAAGTGCCCGTCTGGGATCCCGATGTTTGTATCCAGTGTGGTAAGTGCGCGATGGCGTGTCCTCACGCGGTGATTCGCATCAAGGTCTACGATCCTGAGGTACTGGAGAACGCTCCAGAGGGCTTCCGTGCCACCGAGGCCCGCGGACGCGAGTTCGCCGGCAAGATGTTCACGGTTCAGACGAGCGTTGAGGACTGCACTGGTTGTGGTCTTTGTGTCGAGGTCTGCCCGGCGAAGAACAAGCAGGATCCCGATCGCAAGGCCATCAACATGACCTCGGTCCTGGATATCCGTGAGCGCGAGTCCGGCTTCTGGAACTTCTTCTTTAACGACATTCCTGACTACGATCGCACCAAGCTGAACCTGAAGACGGTCAAGGGTTCGCAGTTGTTGCGCCCACTCTTCGAATTCTCCGGTGCTTGCGCCGGCTGTGGAGAGACCCCGTACGTCCGGCTGCTGACTCAGCTTTTCGGTGATCGCGCCGTGATCGCGAATGCCACCGGGTGTTCGTCCATCTACGGTGGCTATCTGCCCACCACTCCCTACACCGCCAACCGCGAGGGCCGCGGTCCAGCCTGGAACAACAGCCTCTTCGAGGACAACGCTGAGTTTGGGTACGGTTTCCGGCTGACGCTTGACAAGCAGGAAGAGCACGCCAAGGAGCTGGCGAAGCGCTTCAGCAGCAAGCTGGGTGACAATTTGGTTGACGGATTGCTCAACTCCCCGCAGCAGACTGAGGCTGACTATGTGGCGCAGCGCGAGCGCGTGCTGCAGCTGCGAGTTCGCCTGGCTGAAGCGAGCAGCCCCGCAGCCAAGGACCTGCTGAGCCTGGCCGACGTCCTCGTCCGTCGTTCTGTGTGGATCCTCGGTGGTGACGGTTGGGCCAACGACATCAGCTACGGTGGTCTGGACCACGTGCTGGCCCAGGGTCGCAACGTGAATGTGATGGTTCTGGATACCCAGGTTTACTCCAACACCGGTGGTCAGATGTCCAAGGCGACCCCCCGTGGCGCTGTGGCCAAGTTCGCTTTCGCCGGGCGCCCGCTGCCCAAGAAGGATTTGGGTATGATCGCGATGACCTACGGCAATATCTACGTTGCGCAGGTGGCGATGGGTGCGAATGATACGCAGACGTTGCGTGCTATGCGCGAAGCAGAGTCCTATGAGGGCCCAAGTCTCATCATCGCCTACAGCCACTGTATCGCGCACGGTATCCGCCAGATGAAGTTCGGCTTCAACCAGCAGAAGCTGGCCGTCGACTCCGGTGCCTGGATGCTGTACCGCTACGACCCACGGCTGATCGCAGAGGGCAAGAACCCGCTGCATCTCGACTCCCGCGAGCCGAAGAGCGACATCGCCGAGTACATGTACAATGAGGTTCGCTTCCGTATGTTGAAGCAGTCGATGCCGGAGCGGGCCGAGCAGTTGCTGAAGCTGGCGCGTTCAGATGCCAAGGCGCGCTGGAACCAGTACAAGCAGATGGCTGAGATGGATTATAGCTGGGCTGCTGAGTAGTCGTGACCCATTAGCTGTCAGATTATCAGACTAGAGGAGACACCCTCCGAGTTTCTCGGAGGGTGTTTTTTCATATTCGTGTTCTGATCGTGAGCGGTCAAACGCTTTGCAGCAGCTGCTGGATGATAGGTTCTGCGTCGAGGACGTGGTCGACGGCGAAATCAACGCCGTCGGTGACCTGCCCCCCTTTGCGCACCAAGACGGTATGGATGCCGGCGGTAGCGGCACCTTGCAGGTAGGAAACACGATCATCCAGGAGGACGCAGGCCTCGCCGGGCAAGTTGAGCGTCGCCAGGACCCAGTTGAATGCGTGGCGATCCGGTTTACTGCGGTAGCCCACGGCACGGACATCAAAGATATGCTCGAAGTATCCGCGGATACCCAGTTGTTGAGTGATGCGCTCCGCCCAGCTGGCGATGCTGTTGGTGAAGACGGACTTGGGTGCAGGCAACCGTGACAACATCTCCGCCAGCCTGGGGTCCGGGTTGAGATAGCGAGTGATGTCCAGGTCATGCACGAAGTCAAGGTAGTCGTCTATATCCACTTCCGGATGCTCCAACAGCAGCCCTGCCATCGTCGTCCCGTAGGTTGTGAAGTAGCGCCGGCGCAGGGCCTTGGCTTCGGTCTCGTTCACATTCAGGGCTTGCAGAGTCCATTGCTCAATGCGAAGTCCTAGCTCGTTGAAGAGGCCGGATGCGTCGGTGTACAGCGTATCGTCAAGATCGAACAGCAAGTGCTTTATCGCGGTCATATGGCTCCCAATAGACGGCCCTTGCGAGGGTGCCGGTTCATCAGCTGGAGGCACCCTCGCAAGGGCTTGAGTCTGCTTCGACGTGGACGTAGTCCCTGGTGCTGGACCGTCCTTGGCTACAGCGCGTCGCTCAAGGGCAGCGCGACCAGTCCGCTGACGATCTTCGGATAGAAATCGGTGGATTTCTGCGGCATGCGTTCCCCGGCTGTCGTACAGGCGTGAACTTGCGCCATCCTGGTCGGGTTGAGCAAGAAGAGGAAATCGGCCTCTCCCTGCTCGACTGCTGTCAGTCCGGGTGCAGGATCCCGCAAGTACGTGAGGTTTTCGCGTTGCCGCACACTCTCCTTACTCAGGCCCATCGTCTTCTCAATGATCACCTCGTGCAGCACGGTCACGTCCAGCTTGCGGAAGTTCGGGTCGCGATTCGGGAGGAGTTCAGCCATTATGCTCAGGGACTTCAGTTCGAGGAGGCTGTACGTACCGTCATAGAAGCCGTATCGCAGCTGCTCCAAGGTGGCCTCAGCCATAGCGCTTTGCAGCTGGGCTATGTCCGCAAAGGGCGTGATATCGAAGTAGGGTTCAAGTGCGGACAACAGCGATTTGCTGCCCATCCCCGTGTAGGAATGAATCAGCCGGTGCGTGGGCAGCACCACCAAGCCGGGATCGTCCATACTCACAAGAGTTGTCAGAACGTAGTTGAACGCCGCGTCGGCGGGCGCATCCGGATGCTGCTTCCTCATATCATCGCGGTAGCTCAGCGCCGTCTCGTAGCGGTGGTGCCCATCGGCGATGATCAGCGGTTCGTTCGCTGCCATCATATCGATGACCGCTGCGATGATCTCAGGGTCTGTAATGACCCAGAAGCTCTGCTCCACATCCGGCTCGATCACCTTGTCGTAGACGATGGCCGGCATATGTGTGTCCAAGAACGGCTGGATCAGGGTGTTGATCTTAGCCTGCGCGTCGGGGTAGAGGATGAAGATGTGCCCCCAGGCCGTCTGCGTAGCGACCGTCAGTTTGAGTCGATCGACCTTCGGTCCGCGCATCGTGTATTCGTGGGGTAAAACCACACCCTCATCGAAGGTGGTCAGCTCCAGGGCCGCCGTCAAGCCAAGGCGCACATGCTCGGCGCCGTCCGGCGTTGTAAAGCGCTGTTCAATCACGTAGAGTGCGGTCTCCGGGTCGCGGATGAGGACATCCTCGGCTCGCCAGTTACGGACATAGCATTGAGCTCGGGTGTAGACGTTGTTGGTCGCATCATCCTCGGGAGTGTGCTTGCCCTGGATAATGCGCGCGATATTGTAGGCTGACTGCTCGTAGTAGGCGGCCTGCTCTTTCTCGTGAATCCGGTCATAAGGGGCTGTGATGAGATCCGACAGGTCGCAGTTCTTGTCGGGGTTATAGCGCAGGCCTCGAAAAGGTCGTATCTGTGCCATAGTGTCTCCTGTCAAGATCAGGCGAGATAGCTGGTCGCTATCTTAACGATTTCCCCACCGACGCGGTTCTGAGCCTCAACCGTGGCCGCGCCGATGTGCGGCGTCGTGATAACGTTGGGCAGCGCGACCAACTTAAGGAGCAGATCGCTCTTCGGGGGCTCCTCGGTGAAGACGTCCAGCGCCGCGCCGCTCAACACGCCATTTGTCAGTGCCTCGTACAAGGCCCTCTCATCTACCGTGCCGCCACGGGACGCTTGAATCAGGTATGCCCCTTTCTTGATCTTGGCGAATGCCTCGGCGCCGATGAATCCGGCCGTCTGCGTGGTCATCGGCACGTGGATAGTGATGTAGTCCGCCGCGGCGAACATCTCGTCCAGAGGGATGATGTCGGGGTGTTCGATGTAGGGATCGTAGGCAACCACCTTCATACCCAGAGCTTTGGCTTTCTGGCCGAGCAGTTGCCCAATCCTGCCGTAGCCGACCACGCCGAGCGTCTTGCCGGCAATTTCCGTTCCCTTGAGCTGTTTCTTCTCCCAGCGACCCTCCTTCATCGAGCTATCGGCCCGCGCGATATGCCGTGCGAGGCTGATCATCATGCCCAGGGCTAGTTCGGCGACAGCGTTGGAATTCGCCGCCGGCGTATTGCGCACGTCGATGCCCTTGTTTTGGGCGTGATCTACGTCAATGCTGTCCAGGCCGGCCCCACCGCGGATAATCACTTTTAGCCGGGTCGCTTTGTTGATCAGATCCTTGCGGACCTTGGTGCGGCTGCGCACCACAATACCTTCGTACTCGCCGATGATGCTCGCCAGATCGTTCAGCTCGATGTCGTCACGCACATCGACGTCGATGCCCGCGGCGCGCATTGCCTTGACCGCCGATGCTGCGATTGGATCACAAACCAGTAGCTTGCCCATGCTTTGCACTCCTTGTCTATGCGGAGGGATATCGTGATAAGGGATATGGCAGCAAAGAATCCATAGTTCTTGCTAACCTATCCCTTGTTACCTTGTCGCTGAGTAGGCTAACCCCACGATGTCGTCGATCAGGCCCAACACCCAGCGAATATCCTTGGGTGTCAGGTCGCCCATATGCGCGATACGGAAGGTTTTTTCCTTGAGTTTGCTGCCATATCCATTGGAGATCATGGCGCCACGCTTCCCGAGCTCCTTGTTGAGGTCTGCAATACTGATGCCGCGCGTGTTGGCCACCGCGGTTACGGTATTGGAGAGATATGCCTCGTTCGCGAAGAGCGCCCAGTGTTTCCTGGCCCAGGCGTGTACCAGCTCCGCCATCTCGGCGTGTCGCGCCCAGCGGGCCTCCAGACCTTCCTCGAGGATGTCGTCCATCTGTCGGTTGAGTGCCTGGATCAGGCTGACAGCCGGCGTGGCCGGCGTCTGGCTGCGTTTGTAATACTTCAGCATGTTGAGGAAGTCGTAGTAGTAGCCGCGGTTCGGGACCTGCTCCGCGCGCTTCAGAGCGCGCTCGCTGACGGCGGTGATTGCGAGACCGGGCGGCAGCGCGAAGCATTTTTGGGAGCTGGAGATCACCACGTCGAGGTCCCAGGCATCGAATTCGATCTTGACGCCGGCCATGGCCGAGACGGCGTCGACCAGAATGACGACGTCGGGATACTTGTCGCGGACCATAGCAGCGATCTCTTTCAGGGGGTTCATAACGCCGGTCGAGGTCTCGTTGAGGGTGATGGTCAGGACATCGTAGTCCCCCTGGCTTAGGGCTGCATCGATGATTTCAGGAGAAAAGCCCTGTCCCCATTCTACATCGACCCGATCCACGGGCACGCCGTTGGCTACGGTGATCTGGTGCCAGCGATCTGAAAACGCACCACACACGGTCACCAGGGCTCGCTTGAGAACAGTCTGTCGAATTGCGCCCTCCATCACACCGGTGCCCGAACTGGTGTAGATGAAGACCGGCTGCTCCGTGTAGAGGAGTTGCTGAAGCTTTGGGGTGACTTCAGCCTGAAGATCCGAGTAGTCCGTACTTCGATGTCCGATCATAGGCGCCGTCTGAGCGTTGAGAATGGACTCGCGCACGTGAGTTGGGCCTGGGATGAAAAGCTTCTTGTACATCGTGGTTACCTCCCGCTGATTGATGGTTGCTCAAACTAGTCTTGTCGGTTCAGGTGATCTGTAACAAGTGAGACCAATCCGATACTTGCGCGACCCTTGCCACCCATATTGGTGTGAGCAGTCAAGTACCATCACCCAAGCCGGCCGGCAGGGGATTGGGCGCTGGTGGTGGGGCCGATGGCGTACCTCCAGTTTACTCCAAGCCTGGAACGCCGTCAATAGTGCCTGTGAACCACAGCCGAGCGGTATCCATCACCGCGACTATGGCCAGCGCAAAGACAAAGCCCCAGACAATGGGCACCCAGGCCTCGCGCCAACCACTCACAGTGGCATCCCGCCGCAGGATCAAGACGAACATCATGGTTCCCAACAGCGTGAACATTGTCAGTGTTCCCAAGGCACTGAAGATCGAAACGATATAGAGGGCCACGATCGACTGAGTGGTCTTAAGAAGTAGGATGATCGCTGCCATCCCTAGTTCGATGGCGATCAATTGACCCAACTCGTGTCCAGATCTCAGGGTGGCGGTATCCTCTCCATCTGACCACAGGGATTGGTTGAACGCCGGGATGAGGACAACGCTCATCGACATCCCCATCAGCGTGCCGCTCAGCAGGCGTAACCAGGGGTGCGGTGCGTACCCCAGGACGCCTGTGCCGGGCTCACGCGCCACAAACTGTGCCATAATGGCGTAGAATTGGTCGTCAGACGTGGTGGAGTTGATGCCGTCAAGTGCCCAAAAGGCCGCAAAGAGGCCTAGCGGGACGAGCACAGTCCACCGGGGAAATCGGACAGATCGACGCCGTCGCCATAGGACCCAGTGAACCAGCACGCCGGTCAGAGCGCCAGGAAAGGTGCCCGTGCAGCGTTGACACAAAGGCGTCTGATGATGGGCAATCTCGAAAGAGTGGCTGGGCCGGCGGTGGCAGACGGCGGCGCCGACATAGTCCAGTTTGCGCAGCAGCCCCCCCGGCGTCAAGATTACGAGCGCCAGGAAGCCCGCAACAGCCAGCGCCACGCCTAGCCATCTCACCGTTGGAGAGAAAGGTTTTGCCATCAGGTCGATCCCAGGGAACTCAGTTCGCTCGAAGTTCTATAGAGGATGATTATAATAGTCCAAGGGCAAGAAGACAAATATGCTCTGGAGGAGATCGCGATGACAGAGGTAATCCCGACACTACTCGACCGGATACAGGGACGCGCTCGCCTGGCGAGACCCACCGATATTCGCATCGGCGCCTATTGGACCTATGTCGCGGTAGAGTTGGCAGGCAGGACACTGGCCGGTCTCTCCTCCACGTTGAGCGGAGGATCCCATGAGGCGCACCGCCGTGGGCATATGCCGATCCCGGACGCCGGGCGTCTTCTTGATTATGATGCATTTGCGTTGGCGTTGCTGGCGGCAGGTGACGACCTGCTGCCCACGAGCGTGGGCTTCGCGACAATCAATGCCTTGCTCGACATTGACGAATCGCTGTGCACCGAGGTCAATGCGGCGGACGTCATCGCAGAACGGGGGCGCGACGCTAAGGTGGCTGTGGTCGGCCATTTCCCGTTCATCCCCAAGCTTAGAGAGATCGCGGACGAGCTTTGGGTTCTGGAATTGCAGCCGGGCGAGGGGGACTTGCCGGCTGACGCTGCCGCGAAGGTGATTCCTCAAGCAGATGTTGTGGCGCTGACAGGGACATCGTTGCTCAACCGAACGTTCGATGGCTTGATGCGTCTGTGTCGTCGAGACGCCTTTGTGGTGGTGCTGGGGGCCACAACACCTCTTTCGCCGGTTCTGTTTGAGGCTGGCGCGGATGCCGTCTCCGGTACTCGCGTGACTGATCCGGTCCGGGCTGCTCTGGCCGTCAGTCAGGGCGCAACTTTCCGGCAGATCCCCGGCAAACGTCTGCTGACGATGTTTCGGCCCTAGAGCTCAGCCGCTCCTGAAGGTCAGCCAGCCTTGAAGGTTGGCGAGACAAAGGGCACGAATGCAACACCGCCCATATCTTTCTTGAGGATGGTGCCCGCTTCCTTGGTAACCTGCCACAGGAATTGGGTGCGATACGGGCGCCCCACGGGGATCACAAGATGGCCGCCTTCCGCCAACTGTGCAATCAGGGGTTTGGGGATCTTCGGTGCGGCAGCAGTCACCACAATGCCGTCATACGGTGCGAACTCGGTCCAGCCCTGGTAGCCGTCTCCCAGTCTGCAGTGGACCTCATAACCCAGTCGCGCCAACAGACCCTGTGCTGCCTGGTGTAGTTCGGGGATTCTTTCGACTGTGTAGACGTCCATGCCCATTGCCGCCAGGACGGCGGCCTGGTACCCCGAACCGGTCCCTATCTCCAGAACTGGGGCACCCGGCTTCAACATCAAGGCTTCGGTCATCACCGCAACGATATAAGGCTGAGAGATGGTCTGTTCATGCCCAATGGGCAGCGCGAAATCGCCATAGGCAGCGCTGCCGGCCTGTGGGGTCGCAACGAACAAGTGCCGAGGGACCTGCGCCATAGCATCAAGGACTCGCGAGTCCCGGACTCCGCGTCTCTTGATCAGGTCCATCATCTCGTTCTGATCCATACGTCCCTCTTTGATCGGGCCAGAATTTTGGTTTGGGGTGCTATGGGCAGCTATCTGCGTCCGGAAAAGCAATAGTGCCTTGCCAATCCAGGATGTCCTCACCGGACAGGATCCATACCTCAAGGGGATAGGGTTTGCAGAGGCGCCACTCGAATGATAGGGCGCCGTCGGGGAGCGCGGTTGCCGCGCTGATCCGGTCCTGATAGTATGTGTAGTCGCCTGTTCCGCCTGTGGCTGTAATCACGGCGACGCCGGTCCAGAGGTCGCGGGAGGGGATCAACTCCCAAGAGAGCAGCGTCAGTTCGTCCACGGCAAGCGGCGTCCGTGTGGCTTCTTCGAAGATGAACTCCGCCGCGAGCGTCGATTCCACCGCGGGAATGTCCTCCACTGTGAGATCGATAGTGAACTGCCCGCTTGATCCGCTGCCGAGGGCACTCCCGTCGGCTTGGCGGAGCTCCCAAACTTGCTGGTATGTCCCCAGTTCTTCGGGGGCTGTCATCGGAATGATGAACTGAATCTTTTCTGCGGGGGCCAGGGCCGCTACGGGAAAGCTCCCCGGCGATGCCAGCAGGTCACCCTCGGCGAAGATCATCTTGATGGCTTGGGGCCAGGCGCAGGTGCCGTTGTTGCGCAGGGTGATGTAGGCG
>JAGHDT010000357.1 GCA_021159805.1 Anaerolineae bacterium | reverse complement strand
GGGCAGCGGCTACGTCCATAACCTCGCTGATGACGCTCAGGGCCAGACGGCGGACCCTAGCTTGGCGCAGCATCTGGCCCAACAGCTGTCCCGTCGTCGCTCCCAAGGTGGTCACCACGCAGTTGATGGCGAGCTTCGACCAGAGGGCCCCGTAGATGTTCGCGGACACTGCTGTGGGTGCTACGGCATCCAGTACGGTCTTCAGGCGTTGGATCCGTTCGGTCGTGCTGCCGTTGAGCTCGCCGATGGTCATCTCTCCGCGGGAGGTTCTCTCGTAGATGCCCGGGCCGTGCATTGTTGCCCCCCAGCCAACCAGTGCGCCGATAGCACGCTCACGCCCAATGATGGATGCGACGTGATCCTCGACGATACCGTTCTGGAGCGTCACCACGATGCCATCGGGTGCGAGCATTGGCAGCACCCCACGCGCGGCAGCCTCAACACCGGAGGCCTTCATCGCCAGCAGCACGATGTCGAATGACCCGGCGACCGCGGTCAGATCCGGGTGTGTGAGGGCGGCGCACCTCTTGGGTGACAGCGTGTGGGTGCCGTCGGGCGTCACTACACGCAGGCCGTGGGTCACGATGGTCCTGCTGATGCTCGTGTTGTGTGTGACGAGTGTCACGTCATGTCCGGATTCCAGCAGTCCGGCGCCAATGACGCCGCCGACTGCACCGCAGCCCATCAGGAGGATGCGAGGACTCGACTCGGGGTTGTGGTTCATCTCAGCCTCTATTCCATTGATGCTGAGGATTATAGCGGCTTCTCCGGAACTGTCATCCAGCGATGTGAGCTGTGGGTACTGTATCCTCAGGTGAGGAGGTTGGCGACAGGATCCCAGAGCGACGTAGTCCGCTCCGCCTTACAGGCGTGAGGCGGAGCCTTAGAGTGTGCTGGATCACGATTCCGCGCATTTCGTGAGGGAAGGAAATACTTCCGAATCCTGGGTGTGTGTTGGAGCGGAGCTAGTGGCCGATTAGGTACATCGCTGCGCAAAGCGGCACAAGTAGGGGGCGAGACATTGGTCCAGTACGTCAAGAGAGCGAGCCAGCGGCTCGCTCTCTGTCGATGCGTGGGGTGCTTATGGCTCTAGTTCGATGGGATGGCGCCGGTGACGCCCTCGACGAGCCAGTCGAAACTGAGTAGGGCCCCATCATCCAAGGTCTCGCCGGCGGCCACGCGCTCCTGCCCGGTGCTGTCGTTGATTGGCCCGGTGAAGGGTTGCAGGTCGCCCGACACGATCTGCTTCTCGACTGCGGTGACTTCGTCCTGGACTTCCTTCGGCACCATAGTGCCGAAGGGGGCCAGGCTCATGATCCCATCGGCCATATGACCCCAGTATGCGTGGGATTCCCACTCACCATTGTGGGTTGCTTCGATGGTCTGCTTGTAGTAAGCGCCCCAGTCCCAGACCGGAGCGGTGAGTAGTGCGTTGGGGGCGATATCCTCGGACACCGCGTTGTAGCCGATGGCGAAGATGCCGTTCTCCTCAGCAAGCTTATCGGGCTCGGTCGAGTCGCTTTCACGGGCGATCACATCGGCGCCGACATCCAGCAGGGCCTGCGCTGCCTCACGCTCAGCCACGGGGTCAAACCAGTTGAAGATCCAGACGGGATGGACCTCGGCGTTGGGGTTGACCGAACGTGCGCCCAGGGCGAAGGCGTTGAGGTTCCGAACCACCTCGGGAATGGGGTAGGGTGCGACATAGCCGAGGATGTTGGATTCGGTCATACGTCCTGCCGTGATCCCAGCCAGATACCAACCTTCGTAGCCACGGCCATCGTAGATGGCGACGTTGTCGGCGGTCTGGTAGCCTGTGCAGTGCTCAAAGATGACATCGGGGTACTGCTCTGCTACGGCCAGGACTGAGTCCATATAGCCGAACGACGTCGCGAAGATCATGTCGTAGCCCTGCTCCGCGTAGTCGCGGATCACACGTTCGGCATCCGGGCCCTCGGAGACGAGCTCGATGAAGGTGGTCTCGGCGTAGTCGAGATCGTTTTCGACGGCCTGACGGCCCAGATCGTGGGCATAGCTCCAGCCCAGATCCCCGACGGGACCCACATAGACAAAGGCGACCTTGAAGGACTCATCGGATGCCTTCTCTGCGGTGCCGCCGCAGGCGGTTGCCACAAGGGACAATACAATAAGTGAGACAGCCAACATCCAGTATTTCCTGTTCATATAGTTCCTCCTCCTATACGGGGACAGACTCGATTCGTCATTATTATACTGTATCCTTGCTGTATTGCCTCCCGCCATCTCAGGGTCCCTTTGCTTCTTTTTCGCCCTGCGGGGCAAAGGAGGAGATTCGCCACCACATTGCCCAGTGGCCTGGCTGCACAGCTTCACACCTGGCGAGTGCCTCCAAAGCGGATCGCTTCCAGGTCATCCGGATTTGGCCAGTCGTGCACTCAGCCGCGAGTGGCGTATACTAGACGCATATGCGAACTGAACGATACGTACAGATAGCGCTTGGGCTCACTCACCGGCTTCGCCGGTGGATCGAACTAACAGTTCGATCTACGATACGATGTGGGAGGCGGCGCTGATGGGGCGGACGTGGGCGAAGGTGGGGCTGTTGTCGATATGGCGGAGACTGCCGGGATGGCTTCAGGGGTGGCTTCAGCGTCTGTTGCTGCCCAAGTACCTGGCGGGTGCAATCGCCGTGATCTTGGATGAGGACGATCGTGTGCTTCTGTTCCGCCACACATATCGTGATGAGTACCCTTGGGGCTTTCCTGGCGGCTGGCTGAAGGCCGGCGAGGACGCCACCGACGCGATCGAACGCGAGGTTTTTGAGGAGTCGGGTTACCGCGTTAGCGCCCTTCACCCTCTGGTGATTGGCGGGGATAAGGCTCTGCGACGCCTCGACCTCATCTTTCTCTGCACTCTGACCGACGGAACCTTTCGACCTAGTCCTGAGGTGACTGAGGCGGGTTTCTTTACATTGGAGGACCTGCCCGGGCTCGTGGAGCCATTCCACGTGCAGGTTGCGGTGTACGCGGCCAAGGTCCTGGCCGGCAAGGTCTACGGCCAGCCACCCCGCGCGCCGGGGTAGGGGGGAAGCGAGCAAGCGAATCGAGAATGAGCGAATCTGAGCTCACGAGTGACCATCCGAGGCTCAAGCGCGTGGCTGATGTGCGGTCAGAGAGTGAGTGAGTCGTGAATGGTGAATTGTGACGCGCTGGAGGTGACCTATGGATTACAGAACCTTGCCGAATACGAGTTTGTCCGTCTCCCCCATCTGCCTGGGGACGTCGGAGCTGGGCTCAGTTGTGCCAGAGGCGGACGCTTTCCGGCTGCTGGATGCGTTTGTCGAGCGGGGCGGTAATTTCCTCGACACTGCCGCGGTCTATGCCAACTGGATTCCCGGTGAGCGCAACGTCAGCGAGAAGACGATCGGACGGTGGTTGCGACAACGGGGCCATCGAGCGGATGTTGTCGTCGCGACCAAGGGCGCGCACCCTGATCTGGCGACGATGGACGTTCCGCGGCTCTCTCCTGCGGAGATCGGGGCCGATGTCGAAGCCAGTCTCTCACACCTTCAGGTGGATGCAATTGATCTCTACTATCTGCACCGTGATGATCTCACGCGACCTGTTGAGGAGATTATGGAGACGCTGCACGATCAGGTGAAGGCCGGCAAAGTGCGTTACGTCGCGTGCTCGAACTGGCGCGCGGATCGCATTGCGGCCGCGCAGGTCTATGCTGCTACACACGGGTTCCTGGGGTTTGTGGCCGATCAGATGCTCTGGAACCTGGCGGTCGTCGATCCCTCTGCTGTGGCCGGGCAGGGTGTTGTGGTGATGGATGAGGTGCTTTACCGCCTGCACGCCGAGACGGGGATGGCGGTGGTGCCTTTCTCGTCGCAGGCTGGGGGGCTCTTCCAGAAGCTGGCATCTGGTGGGCAAGATATGGTGAAGCTGGGCCTCCGCCGGACCTATCCACTGGATAAGAATCTGAGACGGTTTGAACGGATACAGAGTCTGGTGACCGAAACCGGTCTGACGATCAGCCAGATAGTCCTCGGCTATCTGCTCTCCCAACCCTTCGCCACTGTGCCGATCGTGGGCTGCAAGACGCAGGCGCACCTGCGGGATACGATGGATGCGGCAGCGGTCACTCTGACCGGCGAGCAGGTGGCATTCCTGCAGCGAGACAGCGATTGACCGAGGCGGCGGGGAATCGAAAGGCGGTGTAGTGCGGCTCGGGCCTCGGCCAAGACCCGGGCTGTTGACTAGTCTGGGAACCTGCTATTCTGGCATCCTCTCGAGATGCGGTGCAAGTCGTATGGCGCTGGTTGGGCGGCAGGCCTGCTTCGGAGGCTTTGCCACGGCCAGCCCGGTCTGTGTCTGGCACAGCCCGATGGTCAGTGTCCTCGAACAGCAGATAGTTGGAGGGATGCCAATTGAGCTGACGGACCGCCCGAAGCGCTGCCGAGCCCCGTCTGAGCATCGAGCTAGCCAAGGTGCCACACTGGCTTCTCCTCAATCTGGGATGATCTTGGCACTGGACTGCGTGGTGGGTGAGGCCGAAGATTGCATTCGCCCACTCCTGCATAATCAGTTTGCCACGGCAATCACGGTTGGTGAGGGGAGCCGCCAGGTGCGAGCGATGCGCGACATCCTACACGCCCACGTGCCCGGCGCTGAGCGGGTGACGCCGCAGGGACTGCCCGCGCGCATCTCTCGAGTTCGCCCGGGGCCGAGCAGCGCGGACTCTCAGTGCTCGCGTGTCCTGGTAGGTCTGCTATTCGGCGGCTTGCGTCTGAAGCTTGTCCAACAGCTTCCTGTACGGCTGCACCATGCCTTCCTTGATCCTGCTCACGAAGACGTTGCGGATTGCTGGGATTTGCAGGAGCACGCCGGTCAGCGCGTTGAGTGCTCGAGTTCTCAGATCGCGTTGTGGAAAGTCATACGTCCCCATACGCTTGTAGGCGAGATGATCCGCGCGGAAGACGGTGCGCAGAGATCCCCAGACACTGTCACGGAATATCTTGGTCCCGCCGATTGCGAGGAAGGTCTGGGGGGCGACGGTGCCCTCAAGGGCATAGCGCACACTACGTGCCGCCAGATCGTCAAGCAGGCCGTCGATCGCGGTGGCATCCCCGAACTCATCTGTCACGATTCCGAGCAGGTTGGCGCGTTCGAGTTGCGTCCAAGCTTCCAGAATCTCGTACAGGTTCTGGATCTGGCTCAAGGGACCTGAGACGATCCATCCGATCTGTTTGCCCACGAAGCCGGGCGTGTGCGTTTTGAAGAACGAGCGGTCGAAGAACGTCTTCCAGGTGGCCGACAAGTAGCGGTCCCGGATGGCGCCGGCAAAGATCAGGATATCGGCCGTCTGCAGACGCTGTCTGTGCATATCGATGAACTCGTCTTTGCCTTCATAGGCGCACTCGTTGTCGTAACCGCAGTGGAGGCATCCCAGGCAGCCACCTTTGATATCCACGTTGTGCAGGTTGATGGTCTCGGCGCCATCGCCGAAGGCCCGCTGGAGGCGAGCGACCATGTGGTTGAGATTCGCCTGGTGGGGCTCTGCATCGGTCAGGATGATAACCTTCTTGCCCCGCGTCGCTACCGGGGATATCGTCTCGGCGGGGATATAGTCGAAGCTGCGCGGATGGAGTGACGCGAAACGCGGTGCGGTCTGTGTGTGGCGCTCAGTTGCATCAAGCAGGCGCGTCGCGAAGGCCACCAGGGCGTCACGCTTGTCCTCTTCGAACAGGTCGCGCATCTCAGCAGAGTAGGCACCTGTGTAGTGCATACCGAGATCGTCTGAGATAGCCTGGATGTAGGTGTGAGCGGTGTGGTCGTAGTAGTGGATCGATGTGGAGAGCGACGCTGTATACTTGTGCTTGAAGGCCGAGGTCACGTCGCGTTCCCAGATCATCTCAATGAAGCGCTTGTAGTTGCCGTGGACCAGCATGTAGTAGAGCGGGAAGGCCCACAGCACAACATCGGCTTGTCGGATCTGCTCTATGACCGCGGAGAAGGCCTCGTGGTCGCGCTCAAGTGCCCGGCCTCGCTGTGCAATGTGCAGCTGTGTGAAAGCGTGCTGGGGAAACGCACTCTCCAGATAGCGTACATACTGCATTGTGACGCTCATCTCCCCTTTGGGGCTGCCATTGAGGACTATGATGTTCATCTGTCCCTCCGATCCTCTAGGGGATTTTCATCCGCGGGTGCCATCTGCCAGCTCTCTGGCGTTTACTCTGGAAGGCTGACGTCCATGCTCACGGTGTTGGCGCTGCGCGCCGGCAGTGTGAAGGGTTCGCTCGCTGCCAGTGCGGTCCCGCTGTTTCCGGCGGTGACCAGCCATCGGAAGGGTCCTGTGCCGAAATCACGGGGGGCTACCCACCAGGTTTTTTCCCCGGTGACCGATCCGTCGGTGTCGACATCCACATCGTCGAGGGCTCCGTACCACCCGGTGACGTTGACCCAGCGACCCTCGCCTGTCTGCCATTGGACCTGCGTGTGAGTTGCCTGCCACGGATGTGCTGTCCACGGCCAGGAGTTGGGAAAAGCGACCTGAAGGCGGATGAATCCGCCCACTGGTGAGCTGCTCGCCACCTCAACCGTCGGCCGTGGTGGAAGAACTCCGGAGTCTGCGCGCGCCGGTCGGCTTGAGACTGTCAGCAGCGTGCACACCAGAAGGGCTGAAAACGCCATCGTCAGGAGAAGTGATCTGCCGGTTGTTCCGTTGGTCATAGGGCGCCTCGCTTTCGAGAATACTGTCACTGGACTCTGGATGAGACTGTCCAGACGTCGTAATTGTACAAGCGCACGCTCCAAAGGTCCAGCCTATCAATGTTGACATCCGGCGACTGGAGACTAGAATGCTTGCGTGGGTTCCCGTTAGACGACCTTGACCAAGGGAGATCCAGGAAGGACGATGTGTGGGCAGCGAGAGCATTATAGAGCAATTCCGCGTCGTTGAAGCGCCGAACTATATCGCGCAAGGTAATGAAGAGGCAGTATTCGCCGCAGCGTTTCGTTCCAACATCCCGATGATCCTGAAAGGGCCGACCGGCTGCGGCAAGACGCGGTTCGTGGAGCACATGGCCCATACTCTGGATCTGCCGCTGATTATGGTTTCATGTCATGAGGATCTGACTGCCGCTGACCTTGTGGGACGTTATCTTTTCAAGGATGATCAGACGGTCTGGCAGGATGGCCCCTTGACGCTGACTGTGCGTCACGGTGGCATCTGCTATCTTGACGAGATCGTCGAGGCCCGCAAAGACACAGTCGTGATCATCCATTCGCTGTCGGATTACCGGCGTATGCTGTACATCGACAAGACAGGCGAAGTTGTGCACGCGCACCCGGACTTCATGATGGTGCTGAGCTACAATCCGGGCTACCAGAGCATCGTGAAGGATCTCAAACAGTCGACCAAACAGCGCTTCGCTAGCCTGATTTTCACGCACCCCTCGATCCCGATCGAGACGCAGATCATCAAGACTGAAACCGGATTACCGGAGGCTGAGAGCAAGCATCTGGCCGAGATGGGAGCCAGGATCCGTGAACTCAAGGGATTTGGCCTGGACGAGGGCGCAAGCAGCCGCCTCTTGGTCTATGCTGGCTTGCTGATGCGAGAGGGCCTTAGCCCGGTGGACGCCTGCACCTATGCCATCGGCCAAACGTTGACGGACGAGGTCGAGGTCATGTCAGC
>JAGHDT010000144.1 GCA_021159805.1 Anaerolineae bacterium | reverse complement strand
TCTCGTAATCATGGGCGACATCCTGGCAGGTGAAACCCGCATACTTCGCCGTGAACTCGGCGACAGCGTGGGCCCGGGGCCCAGGATTCTCAGCGTCGGCAACTCCGACAATCGCTCCAGCGCATAGGCCACAATTTCCTGCTCGTGTTCGTGGATGGCGTCCATACCGATCTCTGTGAGAAAATCGACCGCCGCACCCAGACCAACTACCTCGGCGATAGGCGGTGTGCCGGCCTCAAACTTGTGCGGCAGCTCATTCCACTTCGATTCCTGGCGCTTAACCCTGAGGATCATATCACCGCCGAAAAGGAAAGGTGGCATCGCCTCAAGCAGGTGTCGGCGCCCCCAGAGAACGCCCACGCCGGGACCACACATCTTGTGACCTGAGAATACCAGAAAGTCTGCACCCAGCGTCTGCACGTCAACCAAGCGGTGGGGCACTGCTTGCGCGGCATCCATCAACACGATCGCACCAGCATCATGCGCCATCTCGGCGACCCTGGTGACCGGCGGCACAGTGCCCAGGACATTCGACATAACCGAACACGCGACAATCTTAGTTCGCCCATCCTCCAGGAGCTGCGGCAGGGCCTCCATATCGAGGAGACCATCGTCCGTCACCGGGATATACGCCAGCTCGGCGCCCTTTCGTTTGGCCAACTGCTGCCAGGGAACCAGATTCGCGTGATGCTCAAGCTCCGTGACGACAATCCGATCGCCGGCCTGTACGTTCTGATCACCCCAGGTATAGGCCAGGAGATTGATGCCTTCCGTTGCATTGCGCACGTTGATGATCTCGGCAGGATCGGCAGCATTGATAAAATTCGCGACCTTCACACGCGCGCCTTCATAGGCTTCCGTCGCCTCTTCGGCCAACGAGTACAGACCACGATGGACATTGGCATAGCTATTCGACCAGATCTGCACCATAGCGTCGATCACAGGTTGTGGTTTCTGAGAACTGGCTGCACTGTCAAGATAAACCAGCCGGTTACCGTTGATCTGGCGCTTGAAGATAGGAAACTGAGCCCGAATCGCCGGTACGTCTAATGGCATATACGCCTCCGCTTTCTTCTGTCATCGCCTGATGGAATACCCTCCCCTCAGGCCCAGCAAAGTATAGCACAGAAAGAAACAATCCTCAGACATTTTCCGCTCGCGGCGACATCGGATTTTCGTTCTGGGATGGATCGACTATAATATTCCCAACTATCGCTTTCCGATCGGCTCCGCACCTATGTCCAGGAGCCAGACAAGTCGTTGGTGGCACTATGGGCGATGATAAGCAATCCAATACAGTGCAGATGCCGTTGTTTCCTTTGGAGAACCGGGAAGCTGACGGACTCGTGTCCGACGTTAAGCTTCCCGCCAATGCTTCACTGGATCACGCCATCGGTGCCTTTGAAAAGCACATGCAGGCTCGCGGCTTTACCACGAACACGCAACAGGCCTTTCGTCTGGATCTGCAACTGCTCAGCGACTACCTGGGACCGATAACCACCATCAACGAGATCGGGACGGCGACGCTGAATGCCTTTCTCAAATGGATGGAGACCGGACGAGGTGTGCCGTGCAGCCCCAAGACCTTGGAACGCAGAATTACCACGCTGAAAGTCTTCTTCGGCTGGATGGCCCAAGAGGGATTCCTGCCACGCGATGTAGCGGCTCCCCTGATCCATCGCGCGGTCTCCGCGCCCCTCCCCGACACGCTAAGTCCTGAGAAGATCGAAGCCCTGATGCAGGCCACAGAGCAACTGCGTCAAGGCACCGGGAAAAGCGCTCCGGACGCACGTCCCCAGCTGTTGCTGATGCTGATTCTGAATACCGGCATCAAGAAAAGCGAGTGCATGGCCATCCATATGAACCACTTGGATCTCGCCAACCCCGACCAACCGGCGGTCTGGATCAGGTACAAGAATGTCCGGCGACGCCACAAAGAACGACGCCTTTCCCTGCCGGTCACCTGGCCGACCATCCTGGACGAGTACCTTGGCCAGTACCCGACACAGCAACTCCTCTTCCCATGGACGGCCAGAAACCTGGAGTACGTACTGACCGGTGTGGCCGAAATGGCCGGTGTCTCTCGAGTGACATTTGAGATACTACGCTGGACGTGCGCGGTGCAAGATTACATTGACGGCATGGATCACAACGCCCTGCGCAGAAAACTAGGGCTCTCCAAGATCAGCTGGTACGAAGTAGAGAACCGGCTGGAGTTGCTATCCAGACTGCAAGCAGGCCTCTCGCGCGCCAGACACGCATAGACTTTGGAATCGAGCTGGAGGCAGGGCAACACCTGACCTCCAGCTTTGTATGCGGTGTGACACGAACACCAGCCATGGAAAGGACAGACTGAATGGAAACTCAGCTGACCGAGAAGATCGCCAATCGAACAGCCCATGTGGCGATCATCGGATTGGGATACGTTGGCCTACCGCTGGCCGTCGCCTTTGCCAAGGCTGGATTCACAACGGTCGGGATCGAGATCAGCCAGGACAGAGCAGACGCCGTCAATGAAGGCCGGAGCTATATCAGGGACATCCACAGCACAGAGCTGTCCCCTTATGTACGATCCGGGCGGCTCACAGCGACGACCAACTATGAGGCCTTCCGAAATTGCGATGCGGCCTTCATCTGCGTCCCCACACCTTACACCGTGCAGCGAGCGCCGGATCTCGGCCCTATCATCGCAGCCACGGAGAGCATCGCACCACGGCTGCACCCCGGGCAGTTGATCGTCCTGCAGTCCACCACATACCCCGGCACGACCACCGAGGTAGTCAGGCCGATCCTTGAGACTCGCAGCGGCCTCAGCGCCGAAACAGACTTTCACCTGGCGTTCTCACCGGAGCGCATTGATCCGGGCAACAAGAAGTGGGGTGCCTACAACACCCCCAAGGTCGTCGGCGGGTTGACTGAACAAGCGACGAGCCTGGCGGCGTCCCTGCTCCGTCAAATGGGAGCTCCGGTGCACACGGTCTCCTCTCCCGCCACGGCGGAGTTGACCAAGCTTCTTGAGAACACCTTCCGCGCTGTCAACATCGCCCTGGTCAACGAAATCGCTCAACTGGCGGAGCGCATGGAGATCGACATCTGGGAGGTGATTGACGCGGCCAAGACCAAGCCCTTTGGCTTCATGCCCTTCCGGCCGGGTCCCGGCGTGGGCGGGCACTGCATCCCCGTTGACCCCTATTACCTGCTCTGGAAAGCCCGTGAGTACGATTTCTACACACGGTTCATTGAGTTGGCAGCAGAGACCAACGAGGCCATGCCCTATCACGTGGTGGATCTGGTGGCCAAAGCCTTGGGCTCCACAGGGAAGCCCCTTGAGGGTTCGCAGGTCTTAGTATTGGGGGTGGCATTCAAGCCCGGCATCAGCGATGCGCGCAACAGCCCAGCAGAGCGCGTCATCGAGCTGCTGATGGGACGTGAGGCGCGTGTAGGCTATCACGATCCATTCGTGGCAGAATTCCCCGTGGGAGGCAATGTCTTCTATCACAAGTCCCAAGTCTTGAGATCTCAACCGCTGACCGAGGAAGTGCTGACCGGGACCGACGTTGCCGTCATCGTCACCGGGCATAGCGTTGTCAACTATGCCCAGATCTTGGATCGCGTCAGCATCGTCGTGGACACGTGCAACGCGACTCATAGCCTCGTGGGCCGAGCCACTGTCGTCAGACTTGGTGCCCCCTATCCCAAGACACACAAGGACTGACATATGCAGGTCCGCATCTTACACAACGCCAGGATCTTCACCGGCATAACCGGACACCCCTGGGCACACACGCTGGCGATCGCCAATGGCACGATCATCGGTATTGACCAGGCCGCAC
>JAGHDT010000618.1 GCA_021159805.1 Anaerolineae bacterium | reverse complement strand
GCCATATGGATCATCGGCAACCGAGAGGGCGTGTATGCCAAATACGTGAGGGGAAACCCCAGTCCTCATTTCGTCGGGACTGGCGGGCTGCCGCTCGTCCTGCTGCTCGGGATACCGAAGGTACCAGGCGGCGGCATACCCTTCATACAGAGCAGGCGTGCGCACGTGAATCCATTCGCTGTGCCGCCCCACCTTCTTCCCGGTGGTCACTGGATCCTCAAGCGATGTCAGCACCGTCTTGTGGGGCATCGACCAGATCCTGTCGTACGTAGCGCCGGGGCCCGCGCGTAACCGCAGTCCGAGGTCCGGGCTTTCAACGACGACGTGCGCCGTCGGCTCACCGGTCGGAGGCTCCGGGATCACGGTTTTCTCACCAAATGGCCCGAGCTTGACGTAAGATGCAGCGCAGTAACCCACCTCGCCCAGCGGCGTCTGGACGTGAAGCCACTCCCCGCGCAGTCCGACCAGCTTCTCAACGACGTCTAGTCCATCCAACGTCTTCAGCAGTGTGCCATGAAGGCACCGGGTCACCTCATCGTACTGCGTGCCCGGCCCCGCGTAAAGTTGGAGGGCCTCGTCCTGGCTGTCCACGATGACAAAGACCACCGTGTCGGGATGGGATTCGGGCTCTGGCTGACCGTCAGGAAACGACACGCACCAGGCGGCGACCCAGCCGACATCGCCATCTGCAGTCCTGATCCAGAGCCATTGTTCGTCCTGCCCGGCCTTGCTCTTGACAGCTTCAGGATCCTCAAACGTCTCCAGCAGCGCCCCATCATCAACCTGCGTGATGACCTGTGCGCCGATGCGCGGCAGCGCCAGCACGTTCAGAAACCCCGCGTGCTCGCTGGTCACCACAACGTGTGCCGTCACGTCGGCAGGATCCAGAATACCGGACTGGTCGCCGACGTAGTCAACAAGAAAAGGCTCAGGATCGACCAAGTCGTAAGGGTATTCGGTTAGTCCCGCAACCGTGGCCCCGTGATGCTTGAGGCTGAGATGCAGATGAGCGTCGGCGGCGTAACCGGTGTCACCGGACAGAGCGATCAACTGCTTGGCCTGGACCAGCTGGCCCCGCACCACCACCACCTGACACAAGTGCGCGTAGATCGTCTCGTAGCCGTCCGCGTGCTGCACGCGCACCTGATTGCCATAGGGTTTCAGCATAGGGTCAGCGAACCCATCCAGCCGCACATCGCTCACAAATCCATCCGCGACAGTGAAGATCTCACTGGCATACGGTGCAGCCAGGTCCACACCCTCATGACCAGGAAGTCCAAATTTGCTGTAGATCGCGGGGTGTTCCCCAAATCTCTGACGGATAATGCCTTGCCGGGTGGGCCAGCGCATCCGGAAAGCCATAAATACCTCCTTGCATCATCTGCGAATCGAGGTCTGTGATGCGTCAAATTGTTACTGTTGCGTTACGATTCCATAAACATGACGTTACCTCCCTAGTATAGGTGTGGTTCGGGCTGAAGTCAACAAAAAAAGAGAAACTATGCCACGTGGAGGTAGTTGCCACTTCCGGGAATCTGGGTAGAATCTAGACGATATGAGTGACAATCTAGGACTAAGTGAAGGGCTAATCATTAGATCTCAGAGCGGCTTCTACACCATCCTCACAGATGGCGGGGAACAAGTCGTGGCACGAATCCGCGGGCGATTGAAGAAGAAGCGCAGGGATACAACTATCGTCGCCGTTGGAGATCGTGTAGAGTGGCAGATCCTTCCGGATAAGAGCGTCGTCATCGAGGAAGTGCACGAACGCAAGCGGGTCTTGGCGCGCCTCAAACCCCTCGCGGACGGGCGTGGTTCCAGGCGTTGGGATCGCCGGGGCTATTTGCGGGAAAAGGAGCAGGTCATCATCGCCAACCCTGATCAGGTATTCTTCGTCATCGCGTGCGCCGACCCGGAGCCCCATCTCAAGATGCTTGACCGTCTTTTGGTAGGCGCCGAACGACAGAGCATCCCGTCGGTTGTCTGCGCCAACAAGACGGACCTGGTCGGTCTAGACAACGCCAAGCGCATTTTCAGCATCTACGAGAAAATCGGATATGTTGTGCTCTACACCAGCGCCCTCCGTGGGACCGGCATCGACGCCTTACGCGCGCAGCTGAAGGACAAGACCTCGGCCCTCATCGGCCCATCGGGCGTCGGCAAGTCAAGCCTGCTAAACGCCCTGGAACCCGGGCTGGGGCAGCGAGTGATGAACGTAAGCACTGCCACGGGCAAAGGGCGCCATACGACGACGGTTTCCGAGCTCGTGCCCCTGCAGGGTGGTGGCTGGGTGGCAGATACCCCTGGCATACGCGCACTCGCGCTGTTCGATCTTGATCCTGAGGAAATCGACGCTTACTTCCCGGACATCGCCCCCTACGTGCCTGACTGCAACTTCTCAGACTGCAGCCACACCGTGGAGCCCGGCTGCGCAGTGCGGCAAGCTCTTGGGGCCGGAGCCATCGATGAACACCGTTATGAGAGCTACGTCCGTCTCCACCAGGAGCACCGCAAGTTGGCCGACATGTACTGGTGGGGGATCAACGAAGAATAGACTGGCCGTTGCTCAGACACTCCCGTCAAGATCGATTGTGCCGCAACGGCGGCGCGTACGCTGGTGCAGCTCCGTCATCGCTCCGCTATCGCGCTAGCTCCGATCCCGTTCGTGGGCGTATTGCACTTCAGGGACAATGACCACATGTGCATCTGTGCCCGCGGGCAGCCAGGGGCAGTCTTGATCCATACTCGGTGTCTGTACCCACCCTCATCAGGGCAGAACTGCCCAGGCAGAGAGCCAGCTGGGCGCGCCAGGATGGACGACATGCGACTCGCTGACCCACTTGCGTCCCCCGGCCGGGTCATCTTCCCCATCTTGGAGCGCGCCCGGTTGCCTGATAGCCGTCAAACAGGTAGAATACGTCCCGTTCAGCATCGTGTTCAGAAAACTGCCGGCTGAGTTCGATTCCGCCGACACCAAGAGGCCTGGAG
>JAGHDT010000213.1 GCA_021159805.1 Anaerolineae bacterium | reverse complement strand
TCCCCCTACACCCCCGCGTTCCCTCGCCCCACCGCCGCCTGCCGTGCCCAAAGGCACGCCCCCTGGCACGACCCCACCCGGTCTCACGCTCGAGAGCCACCGGCTGATCAACTACTTACCCGGCATCTACCACACGGACTTTATGGCCCGCTTCCTGGGTATCTTCGAGGCGATCCTGACACCCATCGAGTGGAACATCGATAACTTCGATCTCTACCTCAATCCTGCTACGGCCCCCCGGGATTTCATCCCCTGGCTGGCGAGTTGGTTCGACATCGCCTTCGATCCCTCGTGGACCGAGGCACAACAGCGACGCCTATTGAAGGAAGCCGCCACTATCTATGCGCGACGCGGGACGAGGTGGGCATTGAGCCGCGTCCTCGAGATTTACACCGGGGAAACCCCGACCATTGACGATACTGGTTCCGACCTGGAGCCCTTCACCTTCAAGGTCATTCTACCCGCTGCGACAGCAAGATTGGAGCGCGAGATGATCGAGCGGTTGATCGACATCCATAAACCCGCACATACCCTATACACATTGGAATTCCAGCCCTGAAAATGTAAGGAGAACATCGTATGGAGCGATTAGTAGGCCAGACGCTTAGCCGCTACCAGATCACCGACCTCTTGGGGGAGGGAGGCATGGGTGCAGTCTTCAAGGCCCGGGACGTCACCCTGCAGCGTGACGTCGCCATCAAGATCATGCACCCCCATATGGCCAGCCAGCCCAACTTCCGCGAGCGCTTCCTCCAGGAAGCACGCACCGCCGCGCGCCTCGACCACCCCGGAATCGTCCAGGTCTATGACTTTGGCCAAGAACGCTCTTTGCTCTTCATCGTGATGAACTTCATCCGTGGGACCAACCTTAGGCAGATGCTCGAGGATCTCAGGGCTCAGGGAAAGTGGATCCCCCTGAACGAAGCCGTGCAGGTCATCCGTCAGGTAGCGCTGGCTGTGCACTATGCACATCGCCAGGGCGTCCTGCACCGCGACCTGAAGCCCAGCAACATTATGATCGAGCCGGAACCCGCCGACGGGCCAGTGCCCGCCAACGGGCTACCCTACCGGCCCGTTCTGACAGACCTGGGACTGGCACGGCTGATGGAGGGGCAGCACATCACCCGAGCCGGCACGTCGATGGGCACCCCCACCTATATGTCGCCCGAGCAGGCGATGGGGAAGGAGACCGATGCGCGGAGCGACGTCTACGCTCTGGGCATTATGCTGTACGAGCTATGCGTGGGGCGCCCACCCTTCCCCATCAAGACCCTTACCGAGGCCATCCGCTATCACACCAAGGAAACCCCACCGCGGCCCAGGGAGATCCGGGCCGACCTGCCGGCCAACCTCGAGCAGGTCATCCTCAAGGCCATCGCAAAGGATCCGGCCCAGCGCTGGCCCACTGCTGAAGCCTTTGCTCAGGCCCTGGCCGCCCTGGACCGGGAAGTCACAGCTGTGGCCGGTACGCCGACCGCGCTTGGGACCAGCGTGAGTCTGATGACCCAGTATCAGAAGAGCCTTACACAGCCGCGTGGGCCCTCGGTGCTCAAGGAATTTGCCACGCCCAGCGGAAACGGCGACACCGTGCAGGCACGGCTGCCCGACGGCTCCACCACAGAGGCGCAATTCGTCGACAACAGGATGACCATCGGTCGAGCCGAGGATAACGATCTCACGCTCCAGACCACCAACGTCTCTCGCCACCACGCCCGCATCGACTATGAGGGCGGCACCTACCGCGTGGTCGACCTGGACAGCACCAACGGCACGTACATCGGCAACGCCAAGCTGCTGCCCGGCGTGCCCGAGACGTGGACGCCGGAGCAGCCCCTGCGTATGGGGGATGCCTGGCTGCGCCTTGTCGTGAGTGACGATCGTGTATCGACGTCGCGGCTCGCCGGCGCAGGGACCGCCGTAGCCGCAACCGGCGCGACGCGCATCGATCGAAGCATGGTCAGGACCAGCACCGGCGAAGGCCGGGTCGGCGTAGTGATGGACGAGACCGCGCTCTCCATAGCACCGGGAGATCGCGCCGTCAGCTCGATCGTGATCCTCAACCAGGGCGCCATCGTCGACCATTTCCAGGTTGCCATCGACGGCATCCCTGCCGACTGGGCTGACCTACCGCCCGTCGTGCAGCTGATGCCGGGTGAGCAGCAGGAAGTCACGTTTACGCTGCATCCGCCGCGGACCCCAGCCAGCAGAGCCGGAAGCTATGACCTGACCGTGCGCGTGATCAGCCGCGATGTCCCCGGCCAGTTTGTGGAGGTCAAAGCCTCGCTAACCGTGGCCGCCTACAGCCAATTCCAGAGCAGCGTGCAGCCGCAGAAGGTGCGCGCGGGCAAATCCACCAGGGTCACCGTCCGCAACGACGGCAACTTCCCGGACACCTACACGGCGATCGGCAGCGATCGCGGCAACGAGCTGGCCTTTGATCCACCGCAGGTCCAACTCAAGGTGCCGCAGGGCGGGACGGCCTCTGCAAAGCTGAGCGCCAAGCCGCACAAGCGACCCTTCATCGGTGGGACAAAGAACCACCCCTTCAATATCGAGATCAGATCCACCGAGGGCACCACACAACAACACGCCGGCGAGGTCGTCAGCCGCGGCATTATCCCTCCGTGGGTGCCACCGCTGCTGATCGGCGTCTTGCTGATTGCGTGCATCGCCCTGGCGATGTTCCTCTCACGCGCGCCGGTGATCGAGCTCGCGGAGATCGAGCCTACGAACCCCATCGCCGGGGAGCCGGTGACCATCCGCTGGCGCGTCAACAATGCCCGCCGCATAGAGCTACGTCCGTTCGGCGTCGAACTCGACCCCGATGTCGGCGAATACACCTTCGAGGACGGCTTTGCTGACACGGCTACGGTCAGTCTCGTCGCGTTCGGCCTGGTCCGCTCGACGCAGGAGACGTTGGCGATCAGCGTCGAGATACCCATAGTTGAGGTAGAGACCCCCGTGGTCAACGAGTGGTCGGTCTTCCCCACTGAGATCACTGAAGGTCAGCAAGTCACGATCCGGTGGAGTGTCAGCAACGCCGAGAGTATCAAGGTGCAGCCTTTTGGTTCCGTCGACAGCAGCGGCGAACGCACGGACACACCCCAGCAAACGGAGACCTACACGCTGATCGCGACGAATCAGGGGAAGAACGTCGAGCAGTCGCAGCGGGTCGTAGTCGCCACACCGT
>JAGHDT010000194.1 GCA_021159805.1 Anaerolineae bacterium | reverse complement strand
CTCGTTGTGAGCATCACCGGGTGCGGTGTTGCCCATGCTGCTGTTGTTGAAGAAGCCGTGGTCGCCGGCGATGTGGAAGCGGCGCCCGAGGTGGTTGAGCTCTCGGACGAGGTCAAGCCCGAGACGGTGGCTGAGTTCAACGCGCAGGGTAAGATCGCTGTGATCGACGTGCGCGAGGATTGGGAGTTCGCTGAGGGACACATCCCCGGTGCAACGCTGATTCCGTTGGGTTCTCTGCCGGATCGGGTTGATGAGATTCCCACCGACAAGCCGGTAGTTCTTGTCTGTCGCAGCGGCAATCGTAGCGGTCAGGCCTTTCGTTTTCTGTCGGGCGAGGGGTACGATAACATCAGCAACATGACGGGTGGCATGAATGCCTGGAGTGCTGCGGGGCTTGATGTGGAGGAATAGTCCGCGCTATCTGGTACGCGATTCTAATCGTCCAATAGCCTGCACGAGGACGCTTCCGCCGGATTACTCGATCCGGCGGAAGCGTCCTGGTTGGTGAGTGACGCGCTGCTGCCCTACGCCACCTGTGGCCGTAGTGCTGCGTCCGGCTCCGGCGGTGCGACAGCATCGTGGTCCGGCAGCCGGGTCTCCGCGTCGCGGACTGCGAAAGCGTAGCCGCCCAACCCGACCAGCGCGGAGAGCACAACGGCAGCTCCCAGTTGGATACCCATACCTGCTCGAGGCCCTGGATCCTTCGACAGTCACGCTCTCCCCTGTGGGTGTCTGGTTGACCCGCTCGGGATGACGGTGCGAGTGCCCGCGGGCTGAGATGTCTGCGCCTGGTGAGGAATACCGGCACTATGGCCAGGAGCCGGTCTTCCGGGCGATCAGCATCGGTCACTGCCGCGTCCAGACGATCTCCAGCGTCACGTGAGCGTTCCGGCGCTATTCGCTCCGGCCAATCCGGGATATTGGGGGAGTAGGGCGCACGCGCCCGATGAGCACATCCGCGTTGAGGATCTAGGACTGCCGTGCGCTTCCTTGTCGAACTGCTCCGCACTCTGCCACTGTAGCTGGTGCGGCTTCCTGGAACAGAGCGAGCCCGCCAGGAAGGCGGGCTCGTTGGCTATGTTGTACGTGTAGCGGAGCGTCTGGCCACCGGCCGCTTTCTTGAGTGTGCAAGCTTTCTCAATCCACCCTTCGCTATCGTCATTTCGAGCGGAGTCTTCGGAGTCGAGAAATCTCAAGCTGTTGAGCGTGCAAGATTCCTCGACTTCGCCCTCCGCTACGCTTCGGGTTACACTCGGAATGACGGAGTACACAGCGATTCAAGAAAGCGTCCCGCAGCTAGATGGCGCGTTACGCCTGGGTCGTCACCAGCGACCGCATCTGCTGGCGGAGCTCGCTGATCTGCGCCCGCGTGCGGCGGATCCTGTCGAAGGTGACCTCCGTGACGTTGATCCCTTCCGCGATCAGCTGAGAGGCGGCCTTGCCGCGGCTCTTCGCCACACCGGCGTCGACCAGCAGATCAAGATGCTCGCGTGTGTCGACATCGACCTTGATGATCATCAAGCTGGAAACATCTTGTAGCGTCGTGACCAACGCCTTGCCCAGCGAGTCAATGAGCTTGACGGTCTCATCGACGACAACGGCGATGGCGTCCGCAACCTCCGACATCGTGCTGTCGTTCAGTTCTGCTTCTGCGACCTTCTCTTCAGTCATGGTTTTCCTCCCTATCGGGCCTGCTAGTGATCAGGCAGCTTGACTGCCTGCTGCTTGACTACGCTTTTTCTTGGTTCTCGGACTCGGGTGTCTGCGACGGCAGCCTGACTTCCTGCCGCAGCTGCTCACGCAGCTCAGCGATCTGATCGGTGATCGTGCTTATGCGGGCGAAGAGGGCCTCATTGGCCCGGATGCCCTCGCTGATCAGAAAAGCCGCGCTTCCGGAGCGGCTCTTCGTGATCTCAGCTTCGACCAGCATATCCAGGTGCGCCAGGGCTTCGTCGTTAACGCGCACCATAACCACGTTACCGCGGCCCTGGAGGGCCTCACCTAGCGTCTGGGCGAACAACTCAGCCTGCTTCAATGCGTCTTTGATGGTGGTTGACGGCGTGTCCTTCTTTGACTCGCCCTTCTTTGCCGCTGCCTCTGCGGTAACGGCCTCCGCAAACGCTGCTGCTTCGGGTGTGGGGACGACTTCTTCCACTGCCACGGCTCCTTCGTCCACCACGTTTTTGACCTCAACTTCGACCATAGTCTCTTCTTCCATCGTAATCCTCCTGAATTCCCCTAAACAGGTTCTTGGTATCTATCTGTCGTGTAATTGTATTACGTGTAATATTATAGCGTGGTTGCATGTGTTTGTCAAGTTGTCCCGCTGTGTCAAGTTGACACCTATCGTTAGGGCGATATATCTATGGTCACCAACTAGACAGGAGGTAAGTATGCATCTCCACGTTGCCGGGGCGCAGTTGCCCGTGAGCCACGATGTGACGTTGAATGTTGCCGCGATCGAGCGGGGGATCGCGTATGCGGTTCAGGTCGGGGCCGACGTCCTGCTGACTCCCGAGGGCTCCCTGAGCGGGTATACGGCGACCTTCGATCGTGAGGCTGTCAAAGCTGGACTCTCTGCTGTGACCGATAGGGCGCGGGTTGCCGGGTTGGGCCTGGCGCTGGGGACGTGCTTCGAGGAAGCCGACGGGCTGTGCTACAATCAGATTCGTCTCTACGACCGGGATGGCAGCTTCCTGGGGTTCCACAGCAAGCAGCTGCGCTGTGGAACGCTGGCGGCCACGCCTGAGGGCGAGATCAACGACTACGCAGCCGCGCCGCTGCGTACCTTCACGTTTGGGATGCATACGATCGGGGGGCTGATCTGCAATGACCTGTGGGCGAACCCGCAATGCACGCCGATGGATGATCCGCACCTGACACAGGTGCTGGCGCGGAAGGGCGCCCGGGTGCTCTTTCACGCTGTCAACGGCGGGCGCGACGGCAGCGAGTGGTCCCGGGTCGCCTGGCGGTACCACGAAGCCAACTTGCGCATGCGCGCCCGTGCCGGCAAGCTGTGGATCGTCACGGTGGACTGCTGTTCTCCGGAGGCATTGCCGTGTTCTGCCCCATCGGGTGTGGTGAGCCCGGACGGAAGCTGGATCTGCCGGGCTGCGCCTCAGGGGGAGCAGTTCTTTGATTGCGTCATCGACGTGTAGCTGGCCACGGCCGATTGACATTGTCTGAGGGGGCGCCTAGAATTGCAGCACTCCACGGTCAGATGGGCATTGGTCCCGGGCAGTGGAGATCATACCCCTTGAACAGATTGAAAGGAGCGCAACATGGCACGAGCTGCCTTCTACGAACACGATAAGACAATTCGAGTTGGTGATGTGGAAGCACCGGTACCCGGCCCCGGTGAGGTCCAGGTCAAGATCGCCTATGCCGGCATCTGTGGAACCGATCTTCATATCTACCACGGTGTGATGGATCAACGTGTGGCAGCCTCGCAGATCATGGGCCACGAGGTCTCCGGTGTCGTCTCCGCACTGGGCGAGGGAGTGGTGGGTATCGAAGTCGGCCAGATGGTCACTGTCATGCCCCTCGATCCCTGCAATGCCTGCCCGGCGTGTGAGGCCGGCTACAGCCACATTTGCCTGAATCTCAAGTTTCTGGGCATTGACACCCAGGGAGGCTTCCAGAGCTACTGGACCGTGCCGGCGCACACCATATTCCCGCTGCCTGAGACGATGTCGTTGAAGCGCGCCGCATTGGTTGAGCCTCTGGCGGTGGCGTGTCACGATGTCCGGTTGGGCGAGGTCAAAGCCGGCGAGTTTGTCGTCGTGTTGGGTGGGGGGCCGATTGGCGCTTTGGTGGGCCTGGTGGCGCAGAATGAGGGTGCCGAGGTAATCGTCTCGGAGATCAACCCGGATCGCATCCGCATCGGCCGGGAACTCGGGCTTGAGGTCGTTGATCCGAATGAGGTCGATCTGGTGGCTTTGGTCAACGAGCGCACCGGTGGTGCGGGGGCTGACGTGGTCTTTGAGGTGACGGGAAGTGCGGCGGGTGCAGCAACGATGACGCAGTTGCCGAGAACGCGGGGGCGGATTGTGGTCGTGGCCATCTTCGGCCATGTGCCGCCGGTAGACCTTAAGGCGATCCTGTGGCGCGAGATGAAGCTACGCGGCACTCGCGTCTACGAACGTCAGGACTTCGAGAAGGCCATTAAGCTGGCTTCGGGAGACGCGCTCCCGCTAGACCTGCTGATCACGGGTATCTATCCGTTAGAGCGGCTGAAGGATGCGCTCACCGAACTTGAGCAGGGCGGCAATGCGATGAAAATCCTCATTGACGTGGCAGCATAAGGAGACGAAACTATGGGTATCCTCGAACAATTCAGCCTTGAGGGTAAGAGCGCGTTGGTGACAGGCTGTCGCCGCGGCATCGGGATGGGGATCGCGGTTGGCCTGGCAGAGGCCGGGGCTGACATCATCGGCGTCAGCAAGTCATTGGAGCTCTCCGGCAGTGAGGTCGAGGGCGCGGTCACGGCTCTGGGGCGCAGCTTCAAGGCGTATCAGTGCGATTTCGCCGACCGTCAGGCAGTCTACGGGTTCATCGAGGCTGTGAAGCAGGAGTGTCCGGCCATCGACATCCTGGTCAATAATGCGGGTACGATTTTGCGTGCGCCCGCCGCTGAGCATCCCGACGACTATTGGGACACAGTCCTGGAGGTGAACCTCACGGCGCAGTTCGTGCTCGCGCGGGAGTTCGGCAAGGATATGGTGGCGCGCGGCAAGGGCAAGATCATCTTCACCGCCTCGCTGTTGACCTTCCAGGGCGGGATCACCGTCCCCGGGTACGCGGCCAGCAAGGGGGGCGTCGGCCAGCTGACCAAGGCGTTGGCTAACGAGTGGGCGCCCCACGGTGTGAACGTGAATGCGATTGCACCGGGCTACATCGCCACGGATAACACGCAGGCCCTGCGCGATAATCCCACGCGCAGCCGGCAGATCCTGGAGCGCATTCCAGTGGGGCGCTGGGG
>JAGHDT010000577.1 GCA_021159805.1 Anaerolineae bacterium | reverse complement strand
TCGTCCATCAGCAAGTTGGCCAAATCAGGATTCTTGGCGAACGCGGCACGGATATCCTCCAGCAACGCGGCGCGGATGATGCACCCACCGCGCCAAATCTTGGCGATGGTGCCGTAGTCCAGGTCATAGTCATACTCCGCACTGCCGGCCCGCAGCAGAGCGAAGCCCTGCGCATAGGAGCAGATCTTGGCGGCGTACAGCGCGTCGCGCGCCGTGTCAACAAAGGCAGCTTCATCGCCCTCGAATGCGGGGGTGGGGCCTGACAGGACCTTGGCGGCCGCTACACGTTCGTCCTTGTACGCGGAGAGGATACGAGCCTCGACAGCCGCATTGATCGTCGGCGTCGGTGCACCCACGTCGAGCGCATCCTGTGAGGTCCACTTCCCGGTGCCCTTCTGCTTCGCCTCATCGAGGATCAGATCCACCAGCGGCTTGCCGGTCTCCTTATCGACCTCAGCGAAGATGTCAGCCGTGATCTCGACCAGATAGGATGACAGCTCGCCCTCGTTCCAGTCGGCAAACGCCTTGTGGAGCTTCTCCGTGCTCAGGCCGACACCACGATGG
Source organism: Anaerolineae bacterium (assembly GCA_021159805.1). GTDB lineage: Bacteria > Chloroflexota > Anaerolineae > B4-G1 > SLSP01 > PWVB01. Next base: position 8,946 of record JAGHDT010000577.1, on the reverse strand, counting down.
AGCACGTCGTAGACCTCGGCGATCAACTGCATATCGCCGTACTCAATGCCATTGTGGACCATCTTGACGTAGTGCCCGGCGCCCCGCGGTCCCATGTAGGCCACGCAGGGATCGTCGCCGACCTTGGCCGCGATGGCCTCCAACACCGGCTGCACTCGCTCCCACGCCTCACGCTGTCCACCGGGCATGATCGAAGGTCCCCAGAGCGCGCCATATTCCCCACCGCTCACGCCGGTGCCGATATAGTGGATGCCGGTCTCGGCCAGCGTCTCGGCCCGGCGCTCGGTGTCCTTGAAGTGTGAGTTGCCGCCGTCGATGAGTTGGTCGTTCGGCTCCAGCATGCCCTTGATGCTGCCGATCACCGCATCCACCGGTCGGCCGGACGGCACCATCATCATGATGCGCCGGGGCCTCTCAAGAACCTCGGTAAAGTCCTCGATGGTAGTGCAGCCGACGACGTTCTTCTCCGTGTGGCTCGCGAACTTCGCCACCTTTTCCGCATCCAGATCGAACCCGGCGACACGGAACCCGTTGCGTTCCATATTCAGCGCCAGCATCTGGCCCATCACACCCAGACCCACCATGCCGATATCTGCCTTAGCCATCGGTCTCTCCTTTGCTAGTTAAATGAGGCACTCATATCGGACTCTGCCGCCAAGGCGGGCCCTGCAGCGTCCGCCTCAGCAGCCTCCTTCTTGAACGTCGATTCAGCGATCAGCCGCTTGAGTTCCGCCTCATACGCGGCCCCATCCAACGGCAGATCCACCGGCCTACCCATCAATGAGGAATAGAGCATCGCATTCGCCAGCTCAACCGATTTGATGCCCTCCTCAGCCGGTGCGATTAAGGGTACCGGGTGATCAGAATCGCGTGTGAGGATCGCGTCAGCGAAATTCTCCAGAACCTCGGCGTGGGCACCGCCACGTCCCTGAATCGGAATCTCAACGTTCCAGATCGGCGGGCGAGCAAAAGAGGCCTTGGAGGTTCGTAGGAACTCGGTGGCCAGCACTTCGTTCCGGGTATAAATGAGCTTGCCGTTCTCCATCACCAGCTTGCCCTGATCGCCAGCGATCTCCAGACGGTTCGTGCCCGGCGCCTCACCCGTTGAGGTCACGAAGAGACCGGTGCTCCCACCGGGATAGACCATATAAGCCGTAACCTCATCCTCGACCTCGATGGTATGGCGCTTGCCGATGGAACAGAACCCGCGGATCTGCTTGGGCATCCCGACGATCCACTGCAACAAGTCGAGGTTGTGGGGACACTGGTTCAAAAGCACACCACCACCCTCACCCGCCCAGGTGGCCCGCCAGCCGCCGGAGTCGTAGTAGGTCTGCGTGCGGAACCAGTTAGTGATGATCCAGTTGACCCGGAGCAGTTTGCCCAGCTCGCCGCCCTGCACCATCTCGCGGATCTTCTGGTAGACGGGATCAGTGCGCTGGTTGAACATCGCGGCGAAGACCAGGCTGTCATCCGTGTGCGCGGCAATGAGCCGCTCACAGTCGGCTTTGTGCACCGAGATGGGTTTCTCCACCAGGACGTGATGCCCGGAGTTCATCGCAGCGATACCGATTGTGGTATGGAAGTAGTGCGGCGTGCCGATGATCACGGCGTCGCACACCTTGTCAGCCAACAGCTTGTCCGAGTCGAAATAGGCCTTGACCCCATACTTCTCCGCAGCGGCCTTTGCCTTCTCGGGGACGATGTCACAGACAGCGGTCAGCTCAACCTTGGGCTGCTTCTCGATATTGCCCAGATGGAGATTACCGATGTTACCAATACCAATCATCGCAATTCGAACTTTGTCCACGCGTTACCTCCAAGGGTGCTTGCCCCGTGTGAATGGTTTCTCCGATAGCCTTGAGTGCAGGTCGGGGTATCACAGGTTACAGGTTGGCAAGTTGAACGTTAGAACGATACAGGATGACAAGATGGTCGCTAAGACAAAGAACGTGCCAACGTGCAACGTTCAACCTGCAACGCTCTACTCCTTCAGCCTGTACAGCTGCTCGCCGGCGCGCGGGATGAGGAGAATGCCCTCGTCCTCACGGTCGCGCCAACCGTCAAGATCGATGTCGTCAGGGTTCATGTACCCGAGGTTGACCTGCTCACACACTTCCTTCGGTATGCCCGTTGCCAACGTGACCTTGATACGCGGGCGCTCAACGCCAGTGTCCGCGTCGTACTCCCCGACACCGCGCAGGTGGGTCGAATGCGCCAGGACGCCCCAGGGCCGATCCTTGAAGCGGTCCCATTGCGTGACGAAGTAATCGCGCACGTGATAACCGACCTCGCGCAGGATCTTGCCGTGCGTGTACGAGATCTCGTCGATGTGCGGCGCGTAGATGATGACCTCGCCGCCGTCCTCGATGACCGGCTCCAGCTTGTACATACCCTTGGCCGCGGTCCAGATATCATCGTAGAGCCTAGGCATTACCGACAGCACGCGCTTGTAGGTATGATCCACATACTTGACGTGGAGCTTGGACGAGAGCGCCACCGCCTCAGGCCAGGCTTCTTCGTAGTCGCCCACGTAGAGACCGGCGGTGCCGCGATGCGTCACCACCATGTTGCAGAAGAGCCTGGGGGTCTCGATGAAGGAGACGGCCCGGTCAATCGTCTGACGGACAGGTGTTCGCGGCGTCCCGATGATCTCCATACTGGTGATCAATGCGCCCAACCAATGCGTGAAGTTGATCACCTCGGGACCCGAGATCCCAGGGAAGAAATACTTTGTGCCGCCGGAGAAACCGGCGACCTCGTGCGGAAAGACCGGACCGCAGACAATCACGCGGTCGGCCTCCAGAACCTTGCGGTTCACCGTGACGGGCACGTCTATCGAGAGCATGCCGTTTGAAATCGTCTCGACCTCGGTCCTGGGGATCATGCCGATGGTTTCGAAGGTCTCCGCTAGATCCCAGCGGTGGTTGAGGAGACCGATGTCCTGGTAGGTAGTCGCCCGCTCCTCCGCGGTGACCCCTACCAGGGTGTTCAGGGCTTCCTCGCTCATAATCGGGTGCGTACCCAGCGCGACCAGGAAGTCAAGCTTCGCCACACGCCCGCCCAACAACTCATTGAAGAGCCGGAACATCAGAGGAATGGGCGCGGTCCGCGTGCTGTCGGGGATCACCACCACAATAGCCTCCCCCTCCACAGCCACCTGACCCAACGCCTCCGTCAAGATGTCTCGAATCTCGCCCTCACTCAGATAGCGATCTTCATATCCTTTACCGATCTTCATACTGTCACCTCGTCAATAACCATCTGACGTTGGAACGTTGAAACGTTCGAACGTGTAACCCACAACGTTCTGTTGCGCCTACTTCCGCACATGCATATCGCCGTAGACCACCCATTTGTAGGTCGTCAGCTCCTTCAGACCCATTGGGCCGCGGGCGTGCAGCTTTTGAGTGCTGATCGCCACCTCTGCACCCAACCCAAACTGGCCACCATCGTTGAACCGCGTGCTGGCGTTGACGAAGACGGCTGACGAATCGATCTCGTTGACGAACCGGGTGGCGTGCCGCCAGTCATTCGTCAGAATGCCGTCGGAGTGTCCCGTGCTGTGCGCCTGGATGTGCGCGATAGCCTTATCCAGGGAGTCCACAACTCTCACGCCCAGAATCAGAGCGAGCCACTCCTGGTCAAAATCGTCAGGACCGGCCTCGACAACACCCTCACTGCCGGAGAGGAGGTCCCAGGCCGCGCCGGCAGCCCGAAGCTCAACCCCAAGCGCGCCAAGCCGGGCGGCCACCATCGGCAGGAACTCTGCCGCGACATCGCGGCGCACCAGCAGCGTGTCCAGCGCATTGCAGACGCTGGGACGCTGCACCTTGGCGTTCTCGATGACGTCCACTGCACGGACCAGATCCGCGGAAGGCTCCACATAGAGATGGCAGATACCCAACCCCCCGGTGATCACGGGGATGGTGCTCTTCTGGCGGCACAGCTTGTGCAGCCCTGCCCCGCCACGAGGGATGATCATATCAACGTAGGCGTCCAGCCGTAGCAGCTCGGCCACCAACGCGCGGTCCGGGTTCGAGATGTACTGGACAGCGTCCAGCGGGACATCGGTCTTGGAGAGCGCATCCCGGATGACGTCCACCAGCGCGAGGTTACTGCGCAAGGTCTCGCTGCCGCCGCGCAAAATCACGGCGTTCCCCGTCTTGAGGGCCAGCGTAGCGATGTCGACGGTCACATTCGGGCGGGCCTCGTAGATCACGCCCAGCACACCGATCGGCGTGCGCCGCCGGCTCAGCTGCAGTCCGTTGGGCAGCACGCGCCCCTCGATCACCTCGCCAACAGGATCAGGCAGCGCCATCACACTGCGGGTCCCTGTCGCCAGCTTGGCTACGCGGGCCTCGGTCAACAGCAACCGGTCCAACATCGCCTCACTCAGGCCCTTGGCGCGACCATCTGCAATATCCAGCGCATTCTGGGCGAGCACCCTATCCGCCTGCGCCTCGATCTCATCAGCGATCAAGGAGAGCGCAGCGTTCTTCTCATCCGTCGTCAGTATCGCTAGTTGCCGGCCTGCTACTCTGGCATTACGGCCCATCCGGGTCAGGTCAACCGCCGCCCGCGGCGGCATCGTCTGGTTCATAGCAACTCCTCCGGTCACTGCTGCAGCCCACACTAGAATCCAATCATTGCGGTGCCCCCCCCTGGGACCGCCGCACCCCAGTGCGGCTCTCGGGGTGCACCCTACAGTAGAATCAAGTCATTACGGTGCACGGCGACGGCACCGTAGGTATATCCAAGCACATCCACGATGGCATCCGAATGACGCCCCATGATCCGCGCAAGATCCTCGGCGGGGTAGCGCACCACACCGCGCGCGATCTCCCCGTTGATGCCATCCTTGCCGTGCTGCTCGACAATCGAAACCGTATCGCCGCGTTCAAAAGTGCCCTCTACAGCCACGATACCTGCCGGCAACAAGCTGCGCCCCTCGCTGCGAAGTGCACGTGCCGCGCCGTGATCCACCACAATGTGTCCGGAACTCACGACGCCGGCCAAGACCCATCGCTTGCGGTTCTCAAGCGGGGTATCCAGGGGCAGGAATCGCGTCCCCAGCTCTGCGCCGTTGACCAGTCGAACCAATACATCCGGAACATTGCCCTGCGCGATGATGACCTCCGTACCGGCCCGGCGAGCGGTCGCCGCGGCCTCAAGCTTGGTCACCATTCCACCGACGCCCAGACCGCTACGGCTGCCACCGGCCAAAGCGCGCAGGTGCTCATCGATAACGCGTACCTCGGTGATCAACTCGGCCTCGGGGTCCGCGCGCGGGTCTGCGGTGAGGAGTCCTGGCTGATCGGTCAGGAGGATCAACAGATCCGCGCCCGAGAGCACAGCCACCAGGGCCGACAGATTATCATTGTCTCCAATCTTGATCTCCTCCGTCGCCACCGCATCATTCTCATTGATGACAGGGATAATCCTGTGCTCGATCAGCGTCTGCAACGTGTCATGAGCGTTGAGAAAGCGGGCCCGGCTGGCGACGTCACTATGCGTGAGCAGGATCTGACCCACATTCAGCCCGTAGATCTCAAAGAGACGCTCCCACATCCCCATCAACCGGCCCTGGCCCACGGCCGCCAACATCTGCTTGGCGGCCACGGTCGACGGCAGGTCCGGATGCCCCAAGCGATCCCACCCAGCGGCGACGGCACCGGAGGTGCACAGAATCAGCTCGTGCCCCTGATTCTGCAGCTCGGCACACTGTCGGGCCAGATCCACCATACGGGGCGGACTCAGCCGGCGCGTGCCATCGGTCAGGACGCTGGTACCCACCTTCACAACGATACGTTTCCGGTCTTCAGCTTTGGTCATCAGGTCTGCTTACTCACTTATGACGAATTGGGATAGGCCACCAAGGGATAAGGGATGAAGCCGGAAGGGAAACACCGAGAAACTGACGCCAGGCGATACCTTCCCTATTCCGAGAATCACCTGCTTCGGAAATTGCCTCCGTAGAGCCCTCACCCACGGGCTTCTGAGCCCGCGCCCCCCCCATACTCCGCAGACGGAATGGGCGAGGGGACCGGAGGTGCTGCCCCGAAAACCACCCTCTGCCGGCCCAAAGCCCTTCACCTGATCCCGATCGCGGCTTTGGGCCGTTCTTCGCGTCGAATTTTCGTGCTTGCGTGGTGTGCGCCACCGAACATCGCGTCACCTTCGAAAATGACTCGCGGCAGATTGCAGCTATTACGGACCGCGTGCGTCAGCATACGTACGTCTCGACCGCTCTGCTCCCGAGGGCCCGAAGTGCGCAGCAACTGCTATCAACATTGCAGTACCCACTGGCGCGAAGATGCGGGCGAGACGCCCGCGGTCCAAGACAACATGTCACACTGCCATTCCAGGACAATAGCCTTCTGTGCGTCACATTTTCATGCTTGCGTAGTGTGCGCAAGCGAACATGATGTCTATTCCCTATTGCCTTCTCCCTTGTCTCACATCTTCCACGGTGGAACTGAGGGCAGCATCGCCTCGAACTCGGCAATCAATTCAGCCTCGTACTCGCCGGCATATTCCTCGGCCAGGAACTTGTGAACCGCTTCCTCATAGAAATGCTGCCAAGACGCCTCCTCATGCCCCGGGTTGACCGGATAGAAGAGGGCGTTGTTAGCCTTCGCAGCTTTCATGTCGCCGGGAGCATCACCAACCATCAGAACACGGTTTTCAGGGTACTTGCCGTTCGCTGCCAACTCGAGGTGCAACTGCTTCTTGCCCATCTCCTGCCCGGCGATGACGCGCACGTATTGTGCAATGTCGTGCTCCTTCCACTCGCGCTCAAGTGCCTCCAATGGTGTAGCTGAGACCACGATCATATCCGCTTTGTCGGCCAGGAAGGCCAGGCTCTCACGGACGTATGGGAAGGGTGGGATCCCGTGCACCATATCGGTCACGGTGTCATTCACGCCGGTCGTCCACGCCCACGCCCGATCCAGCTCGGGATCGGGGTAGGCCTTCATATAGGCAGCAAGCCCATCGTTGCTCTTCGCAAAGTCACCATTGGCGATGAACTCGCGAATCCGCTCCGCCATCGGGGGCTCGATATGGCGCGCCTGTACTTCGGGACGCTCGCGCAGCAAGTCGAAGACCATCACCAACGCCGGCCAGCGGTTGATGCCGCGCCACTTTGAATAGAGGTTCACAAACTCTGCGGCCTCACGCGCGTACTTGGAAACAGCCTGCAGCTCCCAATGCTTGATGATGTTGGGGGCAAAGCACTCCTTGTGCTTGATCTCCATCGTATCAAAGGCACAGCCGTCGGAATCGATGCCGACGAAGAACCCGTGCTGCGGCTGCATATCCACCAAAGGTTGTGCGGCTTCAGGATAGGGTACCATAAGTCTGACCTCCTCGTTGATTGCGGTCGCCTAAACGCCGCTGAATGCGCTAAAGCCACCATCCACCGGCACCACAATGCCAGTCACGAAGCTGGCTCCATCCGAGAGCAGCCAAAAAGTCGTGCTGACCAGGTCTTCAGGATCACCGTAGCGCCCCATCGGCGTATGATTGATGATCGTTTGCCCGCGAGGTGTGAGCTCACCGGTCGCCTCGTCTGTCAACAGGAACCGGTTCTGCTCTGTGAGGAAGAATCCAGGAGCCAGGGCGTTAACGCGGATATTGCTAGAATACTCCTGATTCATATGCACAGCAAGCCACTGGGTAAAGTTGCTCACGGCGGCCTTGGCCCCCGAATAAGCCGGGATGCGGGTAAGGGGGGTGAAGGCATTCATCGATGAAATGTTCAGAATGACACCCTCGCCGCGCTCGGCCATCAGCTTGCCGAAGACCTGGGAGGGCAGCAGTGTGCCGATGAAGTTAAGGTTGAAGACCCACTGCACGGCGTCAGCCGGCAGGTCGAAGAATGAGAGAGCCGGCTCTACACCCGGGGCCGTCGTCGTGGCCTGCTTCTTGTTGCCGCCCGCCCCGTTGATCAGAATATCCACATCGCCGTAGACCTTTACGACCTCGTCAGCGGCAGCCTGCACGCTGGCCTTAGTCAGCACATCGCACTTCACGGCAATCGCCTCGCCACCCCGAGCGCGAACATCGGCAACCACAGCTTCCGCCGCAGCCGGGGCAATGTCGAGCACGGCGACCTTAACGCCGGCTTTTCCCAACGCACGGCTGAGCGTACCGCACAACACACCGCCGCCGCCGGTGACGACAGCAACCTTCCCCTCCAGCCCAAACAGCTTACCTAAGTAGGACGTATCCATTATGCCTCCTCTGAAAATGGGTCCAGATGTCGGATGAAATGCGCTTCCAAGGCATCATAGTGAGCCTCTTCGTTAGCGTCAAGCACGACCTTCAGCCGCTCGCCGTACCTATCAAGGACGGACCCGAAGGTGACGTGCAACACTTCCCGCCCATCGAAAAGATCCAGCACACCGGCCAACGCATCGTCGGCCAAGGATTCGGGCGACGGCACCTTGCCGGCGTCGGCCGATACGTGATACGTGGCGCGATCCACATCGTAGCAGGAAATTGCCAGCGTCAGAATCTCGCGGAAAAGCCCGGGATCAACGCCGGCGATAGCACGTAGCGCCTCCAGGTAGCTGGTGCCCGCGGTCTTCAGATGCGCCATCCGCTTTGTCGCGGCGGCCATCAAGGGATAGATGCTGAACTTGTCGGAGCCTGAGTGGATGCTCAGCTTGTAGGGTCCCAACACGCGCGCGATCGCCGCGTGCTTGGCGAACTCAGCCTGGAAGACGTCCAGATCGCCGATGGAGTCACAGCCCGTCTCGAACCGTCCCACGTACCGTGGAGCCAGGCTCACCCACGCCACACCCAACCGCGAGAGCTCGCTCACGATAAAGACGTGCTCCACCGGCGATGTCGGGGTCTCCGTCTCATCCACCGAGACCTCGAGCTCAAACGAGTTCGTGCCGGCAGCGCGCCCGGCCGTTGCCTCGACCAGATGCGTAG
>JAGHDT010000016.1 GCA_021159805.1 Anaerolineae bacterium | reverse complement strand
TCACGATTGAGCCCCTGTCGTAGAGTAGTGATGAATTCCTAGCGTAGATCCTTCCACTCGGCCACGTGTGCCGGTGGCCGCTCGATTTTGCAGACACGATCCAGCGTCCGCAAGTGCGCCAATGCAGACTCATAGACCTCGTAATGCTCACCCTCAGTCTCCTCAGGATCCACGTACTTGAAGAACATCGCGTGATCAGGATGCTCTCCCGCTAGCTGCCGACGGCTCACGCGGATGGCTCCATTGGGATCGTGCCACTTGACCTCGTCATCCTGCAACAGGATGTACTCGCCGGCGTATTTCTCGGTGAGCTCTCGCGCGTGATCACGGTAATAGAGCGCCTGCTCGCACATAGTGCGTCGCCAGCTGATCACGGTCTCCAGCGAGTCAGTCATGACGGCGAAGAAGGTGCCCTCAGGCTGCGGGGCGACTTCGGACTCGAAGTCGATCGCGTTCAGATCGACCGTGCCGTAGCCCCCCTCTGCCGCGACCAAGAGCGGGTTGCGGTCGCGATGGAAAGGCTCTGCCAGCCAATCGGTCATCGGATCGAGCCCCATCAGGTGCGTTCCGCAGGTATCGGTCGCGACGGGATGATCGCCTGCAATCAAGGTGTCCGTGGCCCGCCCAAACCCCCTGCCATGTCCCCACTCCATACCAGCCTGGCCGACCAAGCCGTCGACGATGTTAAGGGCCGGATCAAAGAGCCGGCCAAGATCGGCCAGCATATACGGCATACGCACAAGGTGATGGTAATAGTGACGCGGTCTGTTGGCCGGCATCTGGGTCATCAGACCAAAAAGGTTTTTCAGTGTCAGCGTGACACCCATAAAGGCATGGTTCTTGAGCTTCTGCACATCCACCAGCGCATCGGCCTCCATCGTCTGTTGGTTGAGGACGTACCGGCGGAACATCTGCCCACCGCCGGGGACCTCATAGACACCGTGAGGCGGACGATCCGCGTTGACGTAGGCCACACCAAATTCATCGAGAACCTGGGCAAGCTGGGTTGAGAAACGAACACCAGGTTCGGTATCGCGCTTGAACACCGTCGTATCCACGCAGAACAGCTCGGCATCGGTCTCTTCCCGCAACAGTCGCAGCACGGCGCGTGCGACCTTGTCACTCACCAACTGCTCCCGCTGCCCCTCAAAGAGCGGCACGCGCTTCGGATCAAAGTCCTGGTTGAACTTTATCGCGATCGATCTTGCAGACTTAAGCCGGGCCCAAGCCTTGCCCAACGGCGCCGTCGCGCGCTTCAGCGCCTCGTAGACGGCATTATCCTCTGAGCCGTGATCACAATGAACAGCTCGAACCCGGTAATCACTTGTCTTGTCTGTCATCTCCCTCCTGCTCCTTTGCGAGTTGCCTCTGCTATTCCTGAGGTCCTGCGTCCAATCCCAGCGCCTCAATATGCTCCAATGCCTGCTCGTAGACCTCGAAGTGCTCCTGTTCCCGCTCCTCGGGATCGACATACTTGAAAAACATCGCGTGGTTGCGGTGCTTCCCGGCTAACTTACGGCGGCTGATCCTGATCATGCCGTCCTCGGCATGCCACTTGACCTCGTCATCCTGGAGTAAGATGTACTGCCCAGCATAGCTGTCGACGAAGTCGCGCATATGATCGCGATAGTAGAGAGCCTGCTCGCACATCGTACGGCGCCAGGTGACGACGGTCTCGCGCGAATCCCACGCCTTGGCAAAGAACGTCCCCTCGGGTTGCGGGCCGAACTCGGAGACAAAGTCGATCTGGTCCAAATCGGCCGTGCCGAAACCGCCCTGGGCCGCCGTCAGAATGGCGTTGCGGTCCCGGTGGAAGGGCGGGGTCAACCAGTCGGCCTGGGGATCATGCCCCATCAGGTGAATAACAGCGGCATCGGTGGCAATCACCTGATCTCCGGCGACCAGACCGTTGACGACTCGCCCCCGGCCTTTGCCGTCGCCCCACTCGCCGCCGGCCTGCCCCACCAGGGCGTCGACGATGTTGAGCGCCGGGTTGAAGATCCTGCCGATGTCGGCGAGCATATAGGGCATCCGCACCAGATGATGGAAGTAGTGGCGCGAGCGACCGACCGGCCCTCCGGGCATCAGGCCAAACAGATTCTTGAGGCAGGCCGTCGTGCCCATATAGCTATGGTTCTTCATCTTGGCTACGGAGACCACCGCATCGGCGTCGATCACGCCCTGCATCATGGTGTACTGCTCGAACATCTGGCCACCACCGGGCACGCCGACCCCTACGTAGGGCGGCTTGGTCCCATCAACAAGTGGCACGTCGAATTCCTGCAGCACGCGCGATAGGGTCGTCGTCTCCTCGATGGATCCCCGCACGCCATACATCACGTGATAGCTAACATCTGCACAGAGGATCTCGGCGTCGGTCCGCTCGCGCAGCAATCGCAACGTGGCGCGGGCCACGCTGTCACACACCAGCTGCTGTCGCTGTCCCTCGTACAGAACGACCTCATCAATCGGCCAGTCCTGGTTGAACTTGACCGCAATGCGCTTGGCGCTCTTCAGCTTCTCCCAAGCACGGGTCAACGGCGCAGTCGCCCGTTTCAGGGCCTCATAGACCGCATCGTCATCAGAACAATAATCGCACGTGACGGCTCTAACGCGATAGGCTTTACTACGGCTCTCCACTATTGTAGCTCCTCGAAGTTGAGTAGGATAAAGGGCTAAGCCTGACGTTCCTAGCTCAGCCAGCAGCGGATGCCTCCGCCGGACGAACTCTGTAGATCTGGAACAACCCGGCGCCGGCAAGACGGATCACACCCCCAATAAGCAGGACCCACCGGATGTCCATCACATTGGACAGGGCAACCCCAGCCAGCGGTGCCAGGAAAGCCCCTACATTGGCGATGGTGGCATAGATCGCCAGATAACTGGCCCGTCGCTCAAGTGGGCAGAGTTCGTAGAGCGTGGTGGTACGGCTGAGGTTTACGCCGGGATTGACCAGATTGATCAGTATCCCCCACAGCAAGATCATCGTCAGGTTTGGAAACAGCGCCACGAGGAACGCGTAGCTGGCAGCCATCGGGACAGACACCCGCAACGCACGATCTGTGCCCCAGCGATTCATCAAACGGCGCCAGACCAGATTGCCGCCGATCACGCCAATGTTGGCCAGCGTCGTGTTCAGACCAATCCAACTGTCGGACGCCCCCAGCTGGTTCACGAAGAGGATCATATACAGCGGTCCAACCAACCAGGCACCACCGTTGAAGACGAAACTGTTGATCACGATCCGCACAAAGCCCTGGTTTTCCTTGGCCATCGCCCGCGCCGACCGCCTGGCGCTCTGCAGCTTGGCCCAGAACGCGGCAACGGTGGACCGCGCGCGCGTCACCAATGCCCGCACCCAGTGCCAGGCGCGTAGCCCGCGCTTCAATGGAGCCGGCGCCTGATCAGCGTCGAAATAGGCGAGTGCGCCCGGACTGGCAGATTTGGCGGGATCAGCGACCGCAACAGCATCATCGGCGGCAACCAATTGACGCTCAACCTTGCCTGCCATGCCGGATCGACGCTCGCTCCGAATCGTGGACATCTCGGGCAATCGCACCCGGGTGATGAAATACGTGCTCAGCAGACCAGCAGCGGTGCCGATGATGTAGACAATTTGATAGTTGGTCGGGAAGGTCGCCCAAGGGATATTGGCCGCCGCATCCATCCATTTGCCGAAGAGGAACGTGCAAATCGCGATGGTGGCACTCATGATGATGCTACGGTTCGCCAGTACGGCGGCCCGATCCCGAATGGGAATCACGTCAGCTAACATAGGGCTGAAACCCGCGCTGAAG
>JAGHDT010000509.1 GCA_021159805.1 Anaerolineae bacterium | reverse complement strand
TCCTCAGACAGCCGTCCGGTGATTTCGCCGGCTTGAGGCCTAGCGAATAGAGTGAACACAATCATATCGAAGATCATCACACCGGAACTCATCGACGTCCTGAAAAAGGCACAGCCCCTGACCTGGCACGGCATCCACGGCATCTCCCACTGGCAGCGCGTGAGGGAGAACGGCCTGCGCCTTGCTCAGATAAACGGCGCCAACACCGCCGTGGTGGAGTATTTCGCTTTCCTCCACGACATCAAGCGACTCAATGACGGTCGCGATCCCCACCATGGGCAGCGGTCCGCTGATTTTGCTCGCACCATCCGCAACACTCTCATTCACCTGGACGATACTCAGTTCGAACAACTGATCTATGCTTGCGCAGAACACACACGCGGCCTGACGGACACGGACATCACCATTGGCACCTGCTGGGATGCAGACCGTCTAGATCTCGCCCGCGTGGGCATCATCCCAGATCCCAAACGCCTCTGCACCGAGGCGGCCCGCGACCCGGCAATCCGCAAATGGGCCGTTCGCCGGAGTCGGGCTGCTCTGGATTCGAGTTAGCCACCATGTTCGCTAGCCCATACCACGCACGAATGAAAATGCAGCGCGAAGAGCAGAGCGGGCAAGATGCCCGCGGTCCGCAGAGCAGACTGAGAGGGTCACTTTCGAAGCAGACGTCACTTTCGCCGACAAACACCACACAAGTATGAATATGCAGGCCGCAGAACGGCCCAAAGCCACGATCGGGGCTAAGCGAAGGACTCTGGGCCGGCGGATCGGAGCGTAGGTGGTCATTTTCGGAGTAGCAGCAACTTTGCGATCGGAGAGGCCCGTGCAGTCCAGCACCAGACATCCGCTGCGGATCAACCGGCAGATCTGCCGGTTGGGGGTTTCAGCGGCTATCGCACTTCTACTGCTAGCAGCCTGCGCGCGACCGGCGCAGCCCCTCGGCGCGGTGACGCCGACACGAGAGTCTGCCCTCTCCCCTTCGGTCAATGCCATAACGCCGGAACCGACAGAAACGCTCCACCCTGCTCCCACCAAGCCACCGACGCTTACCCCCGCGCCGGCGTCCACACGCACGCCACTGCCCACTCCAACTATCAGACCGACAAGAACACTAACGCCAACAACAACAGCAACAGCGACTGCGCAGACGCCGTCCATCACCTACTTTCGCGCAAGCGCTGACCTTGCCGACCCCGGCGACACCATTGAGCTTGTGTGGGAGAGCACAGGGGCGACATCGGCCCTGCTCTACAAGCTGATGGTCAGTGGGCAGTTACCGGCTGACGGGATCGATATCCCGGTGAGCGGCACGTATGCCTATACCATCCCACCTGAGGAGCAGAACTGGGTGAGCTTCCTACTGTATGCCTGGGATGATGCAGGAGGCCACGCCAACGCGACCGAGACGGTCCGCCTGAGGTGCAGCTACGGATGGTTCTTCCAACCACCCCCCGAGGACATCTGCCCCACGGCACCGCTGGCCGGCGCCGCGGCTGAGCAGCACTTCGAGGGAGGGACCATGATCTGGGTGGAGGCCCAAGATGCCATCTACGTGCTGGTCGGAGATCCAACGGACGTGGCCACAGGCGCCACGCACTGGAACCGTTTCGAGGACAGCTGGGATGAGAGCCTGCCTGAACGGGACCCCAGCCTCGCACCACCGGAAGGTCGTCAGCAACCCATCCGAGGCTTCGGTCTCATCTGGCGAGGGCACCCTGAGATCCAGGACCAGCTGGGCTGGGCCACCGACAGCGAGACCGGCTACACGACGATACTACAGCGCACCACACGCTACAAATACAACGCCTGGTATCTCCTCGCGCTGGATGGCCACATCTGGTACCTCGGCCCGGAGCGCAGTTCGTGGGACAAACTTACCCCGACCAATATAGCTGACCATTGACTTCCGTCTCCCCACCTGTTACCATATCCCCCGTGTCAAATCAATTCTTTCTGCCTTTTCTCTTTCTCGCTTGGTGGCCTTATCGTTCTTTCGTTTTCTCGCCCATTCGCTGACTCTGTCATTCTTCCATTCTCTGGATCTGTGACTCTATGACTCCCAAAACTGAACTTCTCGCACCTGCACGAGACCTGGTGTGCGGCATCGCCGCCATCGACGCGGGAGCCGATGCCGTCTATATTGGCGCACCACGCTTCGGGGCACGCGCCAGAGCCGGCAACGACCTCGGCGATATTGCTGCGCTGGTCGATCACGCCCACATCTATTGGGCCAGAGTCTATGTGACCGTCAACACCCTCTTGTACGACGATGAATTGGAGGGTGCGGTTGACCTGATCTCAGATCTCTACGGCATCGGCGTGGATGCCGTGATTGTGCAGGATGTGGGGCTACTGGAGTGTGACCTGCCGCCCATCGCCCTGATCGCCAGCACCCAGATGCACAACCACACGCCTGAGCGCGTGGCATTCCTCGAGAAGATCGGCTTCCGGCGCGCGATCCTGGCACGTGAGCTCACGTTGGATGAGATCCGCGCGATCCGCAAGGCGACGGACAGCATCGAACTGGAATCCTTCGTTCACGGAGCTCTGTGCGTGAGCTACAGTGGAC
>JAGHDT010000007.1 GCA_021159805.1 Anaerolineae bacterium | reverse complement strand
TCACCGTTATTCGCCATTGAGGCGACCGCTGCGGAATAGACGCCTTGGGCACACGGCGCAAGCGTGAAAATGTGACGCGAAGAAGGGCCCAAAGCTTGGGGAAAGCCTTTGGGCCCGCAGAGCAGAAGAAGAGGGTGACTCTCGAAGTAGTGACGGGCACTCCCGCTACTGGCTCCATTTGTCCCGTTCACCATTCCGCGCTATAATGGTCGTTCGCGCTTCCGACACGGCGCGCCAGGAGCCTCACTCACCCCAAGGAGGAGAGATGCGAATTGGCATTGACTTCGGAACCACGAACTCTTCAGTAGCGTATTACGACGGATCAGAGCTGCACCCAGTTCACCTGGACCCCGCCAACGAGAACCCCAGGGTGCTTCCGTCGCTCATCTGGATCGATCGCGACTACAACACCAAGCTCGGCTCACAGGCCGCATCCGAATACCTGGACAAGGAGACCGGACGCCGTATCGTCTGGTCGCGGCAGGACCTCGGTGCCATCGAGATTATCGTAGCCGGCGCTGGATCAAGCCCCATTCACTACTGGCACGATGTGCACATCGTCACTGACATCAACGCCAGCGGGCGCCTGCTCCAATCCGTCAAGACTGTACTGCGAGACCCGCGATACGAGGGCACCCGAATCTTCGATCGGTACTACACGATCGATGAACTGATCGCGGTCATCCTGAAAACCATGAAGAGCCGCGCGGAGGCCCAGTTCTCCGAGCCCTGCGACGGCGTGGCTCTGGGCAGACCGGTGAGCTTCTCGGACAACCCCGCAGTGTCGGCTCGCGCCGAGGAGATCCTCTATCGCGCCGCCCGCTTCGCCGGCTTCCGTGATATCACCTTCCAGATGGAACCCGTTGCCGCGGCCCATCTCTACCACCGCAGTGCCGCCCACCGCGAGGTCGCTCTGGTCTTCGACTTCGGCGGTGGCACGCTGGACCTGACCGTCGTCGAGGTCGGGGGCCGGCATCCGCCCCGCGTCATCGCCACGCGCGGTGTTCTGATCGGTGGGGATGATCTGGACCGCCGCATCATGACCTCGCTGCAGCCCTACTTCGGCAAAGGGGCCAAGATCGACGGCGGCGCCGACTTCCCGCCCGACTTTCTGGATGAACTACATACCTGGCAGACCATGCCCGAGCTCTCCCGGCCGGAGCCGCTGAGCAGGATCAGGCGCTACCAGAAGACCAGCGACAGTCCACAGGCGATGCTGGCGCTGGAGACCCTGGTGACCCAGAACGTTGGCTTCAAGCTCTTCCGCGAGATCGAGCGCACCAAGAAGGCCCTCACCCCCAACCTGATGGCCCGGCTGACCTTCCAGCACGAGCACATCGACATCCGCAAGCAAGTGCTCCGGCGCGACTTTGAGCAGATGATCGAACCCGAGCTGATCCAGGTGGAGCGCGACATCCACGCCGTCCTCCGCGATGCGGGCATCAGCGCCCGCCAGGTCGACGTCGTCCTGCGCACCGGTGGCACCTCACTCGTCCCAGCCTACGTCGCGATGCTGGAGCGCATCTTCGGCCACGATCACATCCGGGAGATGGATCCCCTCACCTCGGTCGTCGGTGGGATGGCCATTGTCGCCCACGAAGAATCCACCCCGACGCCGGCCTACGCCTACCGGTACGAGAACCCGCTGGTCTACGTCCGAGCCACCAGCGGCCGGCACTACGAACAGACCATCCTGCGCGCTCGGATGGGGTGCTACACGGACCGTGACTACCGGATCATCAACCTGCCGCTGACATTGAGCGGCCTCCACGCCGTCCGACCGGCCGACCTGGACTATGACTCGGAGAGCGCCAAGCTGCTGCGCTTCAAACTCAGGCGCCCCAGCCGTGTCTACATCGTCTACCAGGCCAAGGCCGAGATGCTGCCGCGCTGGCTCCGCGGGTTCAAACGTGACGAGACCATCCAGGTCGACATCCGGACGCCTGGCGGCCTCTACCCCTTCTTCGTCTACTACCGCGACTTCCCGGCAGGCGCCTTTGCCCTCGGCGGCGCCCACGCCAAGGGCTATAGTGGCATCGTCTTCCTCAATTACATTATGGCAGCCAAGCCGCTCTGACCTTTCTTGCGTATTAGCCTTTGTCCCTGTATAATAAAGATGAAGTGGTTCTGCTTTTTCTGCGTACGCCGGCATCGCCGGCAGGACCAAGCTGCGCCGGCGCGTTCTCACGAAAGGAGATCAGCATGGTTACGCGTATCGAGACAGAGGGTGAAACGATGCTAGAGCCCAAGCCGCCTTGGATTGACCTCAACCGAGCCGATGAAGCAGCGCTGAAGTCTCTGCCCGGCATCGGTCGCAGACTCGCAGCCCGACTCATTGCCTATCGCGATGAGCACGGGCCCTTTCTCTTCGCAGAAGACATCACGCAAGTCGATGGCATCAGCCCGAGCATGTATGAAGAGCTGGCTGACCGCCTGACGGTCACCATCCCCACCACCGGTGAGTTGGCCGGACAGGTGCAACCCTCGCTGGCCGAGACCTTCGGCGATCTCGCCGACCACGCCGCGGACACAGAAGCAACAGCCTTGGGAGCCGCGACCAGCGGGGCCGCGGAACCGCCGCCTTTCATCGAAGAACCCGAGGAACATCCGCTGGCCATCGAGGCCTCCCCGCCGCTACTCAACGCCGAGGAAGCCGCCGCCGATGATGATGTCGGCTGGGAACTCGATGTCGAAGAAGAGCCGGCGGAGCCAGAGACGTCCCCTTCAGGAGCTGCTGCAATTCCTATGCCGGGCCCCGTCGCCGAAGAGGCCAGGCCCGCAGCCAAGCAACGCGGCAAGTTGGCCCTGTTCTGGACAGCGCTTCTCGGCGGGTTGCTGGGCGGCC
>JAGHDT010000033.1 GCA_021159805.1 Anaerolineae bacterium | reverse complement strand
TCCGCGTACTCACGCTGCCAGATGGGCTGGATCCCGACGAACTGATCCTGCAGGATCCGGAGCACTGGGAGCAACTGGTGGCCTCATCCCAGCCAATCGTGAGATTCTATCTCCAGCACATGCTGTCGCAAGGAGACCCCAACGAACCCAAGATGAAGTCGCGCATTGTGGACGAGATGCTCCCGCTGCTCAAAGATATTCCCAACAGCATCGAGCGCGAGGCTTACGCACAGGAGATAGCGCTGACGCTGAGCCTGGACCCACGCACGCTGTTGGACCGTCTAAGGGCAATGGACCGGGCGCAGGCCATTCGGAGCCGGGTCGCAGTGCGCGGCACGCAGGAGAGACGCCCACCCTCGGATCTTGAGACGCACATCCTGACGGTCCTGATGCACTACCCGGAGCTACGCGGCAACGTGAACGCCCTGCTGCTGCAATCGGACGTGGCCCCATTGAGTGAAGATGACTTTGCCTCCCAGTACCGGCTGATCTGGGCCTCGTGGGTTCAGATGCTGGAGCACCCCGAGCTCGAACTTGAGGATTTCCTACCTTCGGATATGCTAGAGCTTGTGCAGGATTGGGTGAAACAGGCACTTCCGGATATGTCACCGTCTCAGTGGGAGCGGGATCTGATGCGTACCGTCGTGCGCATTCGCGACAAGCGCCTGCGCGAGGCGTTGCTGCAGAGCCAAATCATGCTAAGATCGGCCACTGCTGAGAGCGATCTCGACGCGACGTCGAGAATCAATCAGCGAATTGTCACAATCTCTGACCAGCTTCGGAAAATACAGTGGGCGTTAGCCCAACGCCCAGCCCGCGTCTAGCCCTGGGGCCTGGAACAGTGTGAAGGAGAGGTATGGACGAGGATGTCTCGAAAGACGACGATAGCGTCGCCGACGCAGAGAACACGATCGAGGAAGATGTTGGGCCGGAACAGTTGAACGCCGCTCAACTCCCCGAAGTCAACCTTGATGGTGAGCCCTCCCAGAATGAACTCAAGCTGATTGAGGAGCAACTGGCCCAGTCCTCGGTGGTGCCAGATCTGATAGATGATCCGGTGAGAATGTACCTGCGCGAGATCGGGCAGGTGGATCTGTTGGCACCGCACCAAGAGGTCTGGATCTGCATGATCCGAGAAACCGCCGACCGCCTTGATGAAACGTATCTCAAGGTGGTGGCGGTCCCTGACCCGGATCTCCTGGACGAGCAATTGCTGGAGCTCTACACTGGAGCACGCACTGCGTGGGTCAACGCCAACCGACTTGCCCGGCAGTCCGAGGTGCAGATCCCGACCGCGGAGGAGCTCCTGCGCGAGATCGCTCATCAGCAGCGCACTCTGATCTCATCGGAGCCGTCGGCCCTCTATCGCTTGATGGGCCCGAACCAGTGGGGAGACGATCCGCAGTGGCGGCCTATCATCGCCGAGCTGCTTAGTATGGCCACGACGCTCTTCCTGCTCCGCCCAGAGCTCGTGGAATACATACGCGACAAGTCACTGACCGGATCGCGCTGGCCCTCGGTGACGCAGATTCGCAAGCAGTTGCCCCAGGCTGAGGACACCATCGACTGGTGGCAGCAAATCCAGGTCATCGCCGCGGAAGCCCAACAGATGTTGGTGCGCGCCAACCTGCGCCTGGTCGTCAACATCGCCAAACGCTACATCGGCCGCGGTGTCTCTTTCCTCGATCTCATCCAAGAGGGCAACATCGGGCTGCTACGCGCTGTGGAGAAATTCGACTATATGCGCGGGTACAAGTTCTCAACCTACGCGACATGGTGGATTCGCCAGGCCATCAGCCGGGCCATCGCCGACCAGGCGCGCACAATTCGTATCCCGGTCCATATGGTTGAGACGATCAACCGGCTGATGCGCACCCAACGGCGGATGATGCAAGAGCTGGGTCGGGAACCAACTCTGGACGAGCTGGCGTTGGAGATGGACGTGGTGGACACCAAGGATGTGCAGGAGATCCGTGAGGCACAGCGCGCCGGCATTCCCCTCTCCCCCCAGCTTGAGCGCAAGCTGAAACGTGCCATGAGCAAGGTCCGGCAGATCATCAGTATCTCTCAAGAACCCATGTCGCTGGAGAGCCCCGTCGGCAGCGAGGACAACAGTGAGCTGTCAGATTTCATCGAGGACGACAATCTGCCCGGCCCTATGGATGCTACGTCTATGCATATGCTGCGAGAGCAGCTCCAGAGCATCTTGGGAGAGCTGGGTACGCGTGAACGCGAAGTTCTGGAAATGCGCTTTGGGCTGCAAGACGGACGCCCACACACTCTTGAGGAGGTAGGGCAAGCCTTCCGCGTGACACGTGAGCGCATTCGGCAGATTGAATCCAAGGCCCTTCGAAAGCTGCGCCACCCGGGCCGCAGCCGCAAACTCCGCGATTTTCTCACGTAGTGCTCCCGGGGAGAACCCGCTGGTAGCGCGCCTCCCGGTGAACACTGAAAGGACCCCATGTTTGTCAAGATAGACGTTCAGACACGGAGCAAGATCGACTTGCTCGACATCACCGACCACATAAAGCAGGCTCTGGTCGAGACAGCCATCGCGGACGGCATCTGCTTCCTCTACTGCCCGCACACCACTGCCGGGCTTGTGCTCAACGAGAACTGGGATCCCAACGTCGAGGGTGATATAGCGATGCTCCTCAGCCATATGGTCCCCGATAACCTACCCTACCGGCATAGCGAGGGCAACAGCCCCGCGCACATCAAAGCCGTCCTGGTCGGTACCGACCACTTCATCTTTGTCCACGACAATGACCTGCAGATGGGCCAGTGGCAAGGCATCTTCCTGGCTGAGTTCGACGGGCCCCGCCACCGCTCCATCTGGATTAAAGTCGTGAGCGATGCCGATACCTGCTAGATGCCGCGACTGACCCAACACTATGTCCATAGACACCACTCACCCGACCCATAGGATCGGCGCGATCCAAGGGAGCGGCCCGGTCGTATGGGAACGGATCGAAGCCCTTCTGCATCGCGTTATCAAACCGGGACGCTATGTCGGCGGCGAGTATAACTCCGTACACAAAGCGTGGGACGCCACCGATTTGCACATCTGCCTGGCATTTCCGGATCTCTACGATCTGGGCATGTCCAATTTTGCGCTGATGATCCTCTACGACGTGCTCAACCGGCAGCCGGACCTCCTGGCGCACCGCACCTATTTGCCGGCACCGGATATGATCGCGGCGATGCGCGAAGCAGGTTTGCCGCTCTACGCGCTGGAGAGCTACCAACCCGTCAGCACCTTCGATATCCTGGCCATCAGCACCGCATACGAACAGCTCTATGCCAACAGCCTGGAATTGATGGACCTGGCCGGGATCCCGATCCGCAGCGCCAACAGGGACGTCACCACGCCCCTCGTCATCGGCGGCGGGCACGGCACGTTCAACCCCGAACCGATCGCCGACTTCTTTGACGTCTTCGTCATCGGTGAGGCCGAGGACGCGATTCTGGAACTGACCGGCACCTTCCAGACAACCCGGCATACTTCCCGGGACGAGCAGTTGCGGGCCCTGGCGCAGATCCCTGGGCTCTATGTGCCACGGTTCTACACGCCGGTCTATGCCGTTGGCGGCGGAATCTCAGACCTCACGGTGGCAGACCCCGCACTCCCCACCACGATTGAGAAACGGCTGATGCCCGCCCTGCCCGCGACGCCGGTCGCCCAACTCGTGCCCAATGTCAGCACCGTGCACAATCGCGCGATTATCGAGATTCACCGCGGCTGCACTCGGGGCTGCCGCTTCTGCCAGGCCGGGGCTGTCACCCGCCCGATACGCGAGCGGCCGGTGGATGAGATCGTGGCGAGTGCAGAGGCGGTTGTACAGCAGACAGGGTATGAGGAGCTGGCGCTGCTCTCGCTCTCATCGGCCGATCACACGGGCATCGACACGCTGATTCGCCAGCTGATAGACCAGTTTGAGGGACGCCACGTCTCGATCTCCCTGCCCAGCCTGCACATTGATTCCTTCTCGGTAGAACTGGCGGAGATGTTGTCGGGAGGCCGGCACTCCGGCTTCACATTTGCCCCGGAGGCCGGCAGCGATGCGATGCGCCACCGGATCAACAAGGACATCTCCACCGAAGCCCTGCTGTCGGTGGCCGAGGAGGTCTTCGCGCGCGGCTGGCGAACCATCAAGCTTTACTTCATGATCGGCCTACCAGCGGAGACCGACGAGGACATGGAGGCCATCATCGAACTCTCGCATCAGGTACGCCAGATCGGCAACCGCATTGGAGGGCGCAAGGCCGAGGTCCACGTCAGTGTCAGCACCTTCGTGCCTAAACCCGACACGGTCTTCCAGTGGGAGCCGCTGGTCGACGAAGAGACCGTCGAGCGACGACAGCGGATTCTCAAGCAAGGCATTCGCGGCCGTGGGCTCAAGCTCTCCTGGAACGCCTACTCCGCCACGAAGCTGGAGACGCTGCTGACCCGTGGGGACCGCCGCCTCGGTGCTCTGGTCGAGCGTGCCTGGCAGCTGGGCGCCCGCTTTGATGCCTGGGATGAGTGGTGCAATCAGGATGCCTGGAATCAGGCCATTGCCGAACTCCCCTCCGAGGAACTGCGCGCGGCCTTCCCATCGGCGCGGGCACTGTTGGACCACCAACTCTATCGCCGCCGGCAGCCGGACGAACGCCTGCCGTGGGACCATCTGCAGACCGGCGTCGAGAAGCGCTTCCTCCTCCAGGATTACCGCCGCAGCCTGTCCGGAGAACTGCTCACGGACTGCCGCGAGGAGTGCCACGCCTGCGGCATCCTGCACCATTATCGAGACCTACAGACGGAGGAATGGCGATGTCCAGTCCTGTCGTGATGCCAACGATCGCCGCCGGGAGCGGACGTCACCGCATCACCTTCGCCACGTCCCGCACCCTCGCCTATCTGTCGGTGTTGGAGCTGGGCAAAGTCTGGGAACGCACGCTCCGCAGGGGAGGCGTGCCGCTGAAGTATAGCCAGGGCTTCAACCCACGCCCGCGCATGCACTTTGCCGCACCGCTGCCCGTTGGCTGCGGCTGCAGCGCAGACCTGCTTGATCTCTCATTGGACGAGCCCCGGACCTCCAAAGCACTCTGCGATGCCATCGCCGGCGTCATGCCCCAGAACCTGGTCGTTCTCGACATCGCCCCGGTCGACATCCACGCCAGGTCACTCTCTGAACTGCTCCAGGAAGCCGAATACAGCGTCTGGCTGCAGCAAACCGGCGAGGCTGAGCTTGCAGAGACCGTAGCGGCCTTCCTGAAGAAGGACGAAATCCTGATGCCAAAACGGGGCAGGAAGTACCGGGGCAGGTTCTACGACCTGCGTCCCTTGGTGAAGTCGCTCACCCTGGAGCCCGCTACCCCATTGCCCTGGCTGGGGCTCCGCGTGCGCGTTATGGCGCGTCCCGGTGCCACAGGAAGGCCGGACGAACTGCTCCGCGCTCTCGGCCTGGCGGATCGGCCCCGCCGCAGCACGCGCACGCGTCTGATCCTCGACGGCGAAGGACCTCCGCCAGAAGCCGTCGCTGATGGAGATTGATGGATTGATCTGGCAACAGCTGCGCGCCTTTGCCACCGGCATCCTTGTGCCTCAGGTGTGGCCGGGTCACTTACTGCCCACCCGCCCCTCACACAGCTGACGATAGGCCGCACCGAACCACGGATGCACCACCGCCAAGCTCTCTCGCTGTTGCCATAGATAGTCCAGGTAGACACAGACCCCGGCATCAAGTGACGCGACAGCGTAGGCCGGCTCCGCCAGCGCCTCCGCCAACGCGGCCAGGTAGGTCGGCCTCCCCGGCTGATCCCACGCGATCTTGTCGGCTAAGAAGACGATCTTGTCCAGCACGCCGGCATCGCGTCGGAGCGTCGTATGGCAGCGGATGGCGGACAGGACCTGGGCATCGGTCACGCCGAAACTGTGTTCGGCCATCCAGGCCGACAGCTTTTGGTGCACGATCACCGGCTCGCCGGCTTCCTCCGGCAGGAGCTCCACGCCCCAGCACCAGGCGGTGGCCACACGCGCCGCCGTCGGGATGACGGCGCTGATGTCGTGCAGCCAACCTGCAATTGCAGCGGCCTGCCGGCTAGCCGCGACATGCTTGCCGGTACCGAAGCGCAGCGCCAACCGTCCGGCAGTCGCTGCCACATCGCGACTATGTTCGACCGTAGCCAGACGCCCGTGGTCGCTCAGAAACCGCGTCACGTCAGCCGGGAGATCCCCCGTAAGCTGTGGGTGCTCCCAGGAGAAGCTCATCTTTCCTCCTCCATACCTGTATACCCTGATACTACCCCGGAAATAGGTCTCCACGATGCACTCTGCGCAGGGCGTGTGCGCACAGGTGTGTGAGCCAATATGACATCGAAACGGAAAAGAGCCTTCTCTCGCCTCCGCTGCAGCCAGTGTCAATCTCGGCTCGGTCCAGGCCCGGGCCTCGGCTGTGAGAACCCTGTGGGTTCATTGGGACAGCGCTTGTCCCGAAGGAGTAAGACCGGTGGCTCCGTGGACCGAAGGCGTTCCGATGCCCGGTATCTTGCCCGCTCTGCTCTGAAGCTGTGAAGTGCGCAGTGGCTGTTGGGAGCAGACTGGTCATAGTTTGCGCGAAGATGCGGGCAAGATGCCCGCGGTCCCAATGGCAGAGCGCTCCGCGTTTTCATCCTGTGCGGCATGCGCCCACACTTCCGTAAGCTAACACAGCCCCGTTCCCCACGGGATGGTCTCATGTTGTAGAGACGCCCCGATGGGATGTCTCTACAACAGCCATCGCCTGTGGTATAATCACACCGTAACCCCGGCCGTCAAGTCACACAGCGAGAGCCAAGGAAAACCCGATGGAGATAGAAGCCAAATACACGGTTCTGGACCCAAAGACATTGGCCAGGCTCGCTGCACTCTCCCAGCTCGCCGGCTTTCCCATCGCAGATGTCGAGGTCCGCCGGATCACCGACACGTATCTGGACACCCCTTCCCAGGATCTGATGGCAGCAGGCTACGCGTGCCGGCTGCGGCGGAGTGGGGACCAATCCGAAATCGACCTCAAGAGCCTGGGGATCAATGATGGCACCGTTCATCGCCGTGAGGAGCTATCGGTCACTGTCGATGAGTCCGCGATGGCGGAACCGGCCCTGTGGCCCGCGAGCCCTGCACGAGACACCGTGCAAGGCCTCTGCGCGGCACAGAGCCACGGCGCGGCACCGCGCCGCGGCACGGCACAGAGCCGCGGCACAGATCAGAAGCTGGTGCCGCTCTTCGAACTGACCCAGGAACGCCGCATCCGCCACCTCCTTGATGAACAGCAGGAAGCCATCGCCGAGCTCAGCCTGGACGCGGTCGCCTGCTCAGACGGGAATTGGCGGCAGACCTTCACCGAGCTTGAGATCGAGTTGCTGGAACCCGGCAACGAGGCACAACTGGCGCACATCGTCGCAGCCTTGACTGCGTTCCCCGGCCTGGTGTCACAGCCGACCTCCAAGTTCGAGCGCGGACTGGCAATGGCTCACCGCACCTCGGGGGTGGGCAGTGCTCTG
>JAGHDT010000542.1 GCA_021159805.1 Anaerolineae bacterium | reverse complement strand
GGGTCTTTGGATTGTCAACCTATGCCTACACCTCACCCACATCGATCGTCTGTATGTATGCCCAGGACGGCATCGATCACCTGGCCACCCTCGACATCGTTACTGGCGCACGCACCGTCATTGACACACCCTATACATCCTTTAGCGGCATCGCTGCGGACGCCAGCCGCGTCACCTTCAATGGCGCCTCACCCGAACTGCCGTGGGTACTCGGAGCTCTGGATCTGGCAACAGGCCAGGTGGAGATCCTCAAACACACCACGGATCTGACCCTCGATCCCGGCACCCTGTCAACGCCGGAGTCCATCACCTTCCCCTCGACAGATGTGGACGGGACGGAACGCCCAGCATATGGGCTTTTCTATCCGCCGCATAACCGCGAATTCGCAGCGCCGGAGGGTCAGAAACCCCCGCTGCTCGTCTTCAGCCACGGCGGTCCCACGGGCTCGACAAGCAGCGCCCTCAGCCTTTCCATCCAGTATTGGACCAGCCGCGGCTTCGCCGTCCTTGACGTCAACTACGGCGGAAGCACCGGCTATGGGCGCGAGTACCGCAACCTACTGCGCGATGCCTGGGGCACTATCGATGTGGACGACTGCGCTAACGGCGCTCGCTATCTCGTCACCAGGGGCGATGTGGACGGCAATAGACTCGCCATTCGGGGCGGAAGCGCCGGCGGCTACACGACCCTCAGCGCACTGACCTTCCGCGACATCTTCCACGCCGGCGCCAGCCATTACGGCGTCAGCGACCTGGGCGCACTGGCGCGGGACACCCACAAGTTCGAGTCCCGGTACCTGGACCGCCTCGTTGGCCCCTACCCCGAGCGGGAAGACATCTACATCGAGCGCTCCCCGATCTTTCACGTGGACGGCCTCAACTGCCCGGTCATCTTCTTCCAAGGGCTGGAGGACCGCGTCGTGCCGCCGGCACAGGCGGAGAGCCTGGTCGCCGCACTGGAAGAGAAAGGAATTCCCGTAGCCTACCTGCCCTTCGAAGGCGAACAGCACGGTTTCCGGCGCGCCGAGAATATCAAACGCGCGCTGGACGCGGAACTGGTCTTCTACGGACGCATCTTCGGCTTCACGCCGGTCGGCGACCTTGAGCCCGTCACTATCAAGAACCTGGATTGACTGCGAGGGGTTGACCACCGCCGGTAGGAACCTAGAATAAGTGGGGATGTGGCTCACACGCTTCTTGGCAGTCAAGTGGGCTCTCTCGCCGATATCATCCGGAATGATGCTTAGGAAAGAAGGAGCAAACGTTGACTCAGGACAAGACAACCACGGCTGCTGAGACGGCATCTCACAGCAAGGACACGGCGCTCAAAAATGTACTGATGTTCAGTGGTTCCGCCCACCCAACATTAGCCAAATCGATTGCCGACACCCTGGGATTGGAAGTCAGCCCTACGACGATCCGCAAGTTCTCGAATGATGACTTCTACATTCAGCTTGGCACGAGTGTAAGAGGCAAGGAAGTCTTTATCATCCAGCCGCTGAGCCCTCCATGCAGCGACAACCTGATGGAGCTTCTCCTGATGTTGGACATCGCCCGTGGGGGGTCAGCCAAGGAAGTCTGTGCGGTTATTCCCTACTATTCATACGCCCGCTCTGACAAGAAAGATGCGCCGCGCATCTCCATTGCAGCGCGTTTGATTGCGGATCTACTGGTTACCGCCGGGGCAACTCAGGTCATCACGATGACCCTGCACTCGCCTCAGGTCCACGGTTTCTTCAACGTACCCACAGACCATCTGACCGCTCACTCAGTCTTGGTCGACTACCTGCGTAAGAAAGACCTCGGCAACACGGTTCTCGTTGCGCCCGATGTCGGTCACGCGAAGCGCGTCGGCAAGCTGGCACGTGCTCTGGGGCTGCCGATGGCCGCGGGACAGAAGATCCGGCTGAGCGATAACGACGTCGCCATCACCGGCATAATGGGCGACGTGAAGGGGAAGAATATCGTCTTGGTGGACGACGAGATCGCCACAGGTGGCACGATTACCGAGATCGTGAACTTCATGATCACCAAAGAGAGCATCCGCAAGGTTACCGTGGTCGGCACGCACGGTCTCTTCACCGGGCCGGCAGTGAGACGCCTGAATAATCTGGACATAATCGACGAGATCATCGTGACCAACACCGTGCCGCTGCCCGATGATCGGCGCCCTGATCGCTTGGTCGTCCTGGAAGTGGGTCGCATCTTCGGCGAGGTGATCCGCCGCAACGTTCATGGTGAATCGGTCGGTTCCCTATTCGAGTTCTGGCCGATCTCCCCGCGGCGCTGAGCTCTGCGGACCCACAGCACTGTGCCACAAGTTCGATTTACCAGCCGATCCCTGGCCGAGGAGAGAGCATGACAGAGTCGCCACTTCCTCCGGAAAGCATTGACGGGCCACTTCCCGAAGAAGACACCAACCACGAGACACCTGAGGATCTGAACGGCTGGCGCGCCTTCGCGACCCTGAGCGAGTTTCTGCACGACGATGGCTGGCATCCCCAGCAGCTGGCTGACAAAACCATCTTCCGCGTCTACTTCTCAGGCGATCACGGCGACGTGCGCTGCTACGCCCAGATCAGAGTGGATCTGGAGCAGTTCTTGTTCTACGCCATCGCACCCGTGAAAGCGCCTGCGGAGGTCCGGTTGGCCGTGGCCGAGTACATCACCCGGGCCAACTTCGGCCTGCGCATCGGCAACTTCGAGCTGGACTATGCCGATGGCGAGGTGCGCTACAAGAGCAGTCTGGACTTTGAGACAGAGACGCTAACCCCCAAACTGATCAAGAACACCATCTATCCTGCCGTACATACGATGGACTTCTACCTACCTGGTCTGTTGACCGTGATGTACGGCAACAAGACGCCGGAAGAGGCCATCGAAGAGATCGAGGGATAGAGAGAGACGAGGGTACCACCTATGAGTCATGTGAGAATCGGCACCTTCAACGCCAACTCCATCCGGGTTCGCCTGCCCCAGATCCTGGCTTGGCTGGATGCCGAGCAGATTGACATCTTGGCCGTCCAGGAGACCAAAGTGCAGGACAAGGACTTTCCTCTTCCCCAGATCAAGGGGGCTGGCTATCATGCAGCATTCGCCGGGCAGAAAAGAAGCGCCGGGGTCGCTACGTTGAGCAAGGCTCCGCCAACCGAAGTCTTGGCCGGATTTGATGATGGCTCGGACCACGCGCGGCTGCTTTGCACTCGCTTCGATGGCATCTACGTTGTCAACACATACGTTCCCCAGGGCCGTGACATTGAGCACGAGCAGTTCGCCTACAAGTTGGGATGGTTCAAACAGCTCCGCGCCTGGTTCGAGGCCCACTTCACCCCCGATGACCCCGTCGTCTGGGTGGGTGACTTCAACGTCGCCACGGAGGACATCGACGTCTACGACCCAAAGGGGCTGCATGAACACGTCGATTTCCACCCCGAGGCTCAGGCCGCCCTGGAGGATGTGCGGACTTGGGGCTTCATCGACATCTTCCGCAAGCACCATCCCGCTGAGCCCAACCAATTCACCTACTTCGACTACCGGGCCAGGAATCCCATCGAGCGCAACATCGGTTGGCGCATCGACCACATCTG
This sequence comes from Anaerolineae bacterium, assembly GCA_021159805.1. Taxonomy (GTDB): domain Bacteria; phylum Chloroflexota; class Anaerolineae; order B4-G1; family SLSP01; genus PWVB01. Next base: position 533 of record JAGHDT010000542.1, on the reverse strand, counting down.
GGCCACACCGCCGTTGGCGGCCAAATCCACCGGCGCCTGGATCGACATCGACGCACGGCGCGCCGAACGCCCCTCAGACCATACCTTCCTCGTGGCGGAGTTTGAGATCTAGGACAGTCTGGGACAGAGTGAAGAATCAGCGAATCAGCGAATTACCGAAAGGACGAGATGGAGGGATAGGAATACCCCTCCATCTCGTCCTTTCGCTTGCTCGCTTTCTCGCCCTTTCGCTTGCTCGCTTTCTCGCCTTCTCGCCTTCTCGCTCTCTCGCTCAGTCGCCGTGGTCGCTCTCCACTCGAGGCAGTGCCGCGCCCTGCTGGATGACATGTGTGAGCTCGTGGGCGAGAAGGAACCGGCCTGTCTCCGTGCCAGGCTGATAGCGCCCCGCGCGGAAGTAGATATCGCGCTCGTTCGTAAAGGCCTCAGCTCTGATCTGTGCAGAGAGCTCATCCGCCGCCGTCCCGGTGTGTACGCGCACACCGCCGAAATCAAAGCCAAGCGCGCCCTCCAACTCTCCCCGAAATCCCAGGTCC